>NZ_JBSGBG010000021.1:0-136055 GCF_053601135.1 Actinosynnema sp. NPDC004786
CGTGTCATCCCGCCGACCTGGCGCAGCCCTACCGCGCGTGTCAAGGGGGCACTCCCGGCCCTACCGCACCTGACGCTGGAACGGCCCCCTTGACGCGTGCGGTAGCCCTTGTGGAGGTCGGCGGGATGACACGAAACCCGACCAACAACGCAACCGGGGCTTCACCACCCACCCCCGTCATCCTGCTGATCTGCCCGTCCGGCGAGGACGCTTTTAATCTTTTGCCCTCCACGCCCGCCCCTGAACGTTGAATTCGGGGTACCCGAACGTAGGACTCACGCGCTCTGAACGTACGACTCACGCGTCCCGAACGTAGGACTCTCGCGCTCTGAACGTACGACTCACGCGTTCTGAACGTAGGACACACCCGACGCGAACGTACGACTCACGCGTTCTGAACGTAGGACACGCGCGTTCTCAACGTAGGACACGCGCGACGCGAACGTAGGGCACGCGCGAGGTGGTCAGGCTTCGTCGAGGGTCGAGACGAAGCGGGAGATGGCCTCCGGGGTCAGCTTCTGGGCCAGCCGCCCGGCCGGCGCCATGGACCCGAGCCGGTACAGCGGCCGGTCGGCCGCCGCCAACCCCCGCGCCTCTGCCCGCAACTGCGCCACCAACAGCTCCGAGAACACCAACCCCGGCGCGTCCCCACGTCCGGCCAGCACGTCGGCCAGCTTGCGCAACGGCAGCACGCCCTGCTCCCGGCCACCCGTCCCCGCGTAGATGGCCAACGCGAGGTTGATCGCCTTCCCCCCGCCGCGCACGAACAGACCGACGGTCCGCGTCCCGCGCACGTCCGTCACCAGCAGGTCCAACTGGTCGGCCGCGCGCAGGTCCACCGACCGCGTCCCGAACGCCCGGACGGACAGCACGTGCCCGTCCAACCACACCCGCCGCCGCGCCTCCGACCACGCCAGCAGCAACAACGGCACCGCGAACACCGCCGCCGCCACCAACCCGGCCGTCCGGCCCGCGAGCAGCCCCAACAGCCCGCCGAACGCCGCCGCGACGATCAACGCGCCGATCGCGACCGTCCGCGCGCGCTTGCGCACCGCCTTCGGGTCGAGCAGGTCAAGGGGGATCCGCTCGCTCACCGGCCCAACGCCTCCAGCACCGAGGTCACCACGTCGTCCAGCGGCACCTCGCGCTGGTCGCCCGACGACAGCTCCTTCACCTGCACGACCCCGGCCTCGATGTCGCGCTCGCCCAGGACCAGGGCGAACCGCGCGCCCGACCGGTCGGCGCCCTTCATCGCGCCCTTGAGGCCCTTGCCGCCGTACGACAGGTCGAACCGCACCCCGGCCGCCCGCAGCGGCGCGGACAACGCGACCAGCCGCGACTTCGCCGCCTCGCCCAGCGGCACGCCGTACACGTCGCACCGCGCCGCGTCACCCGGCGACACGCCCTCGACCTGGCACGCGAGCAGCGCCCGGTCCACGCCGAGGCCGAACCCGACCCCCGACAGGGGCTGCCCGCCGAGCTGCTCCATCAGCCCGTCGTAACGCCCGCCGCCGCCGATGCCGGACTGCGCGCCCAACCCGTCGTGCACGAACTCGAACGTCGTCTTCGTGTAGTAGTCGAGCCCGCGCACCATCCGCGGGTTCTCCACGAACTTCACGCCCAGGTCGTTCAGGTAGCCCTTGACCTGCTCGTAGTGCGCCAGCGACTCGGCGGACAGGTTGTCCACCATCAGCGGCGCGTCGGCGACCAGCTCCCGCACCTCGGGCCGCTTGTCGTCCAGCACGCGCAGCGGGTTCAGCTCCGCCCGCCGCCGCGTCTCGGCGTCCAGCGGCAACCCGGCCAGGAACGCTTGCAGCTTCTCCCGGTACTGCGGGCGGCACGTCGAGTCGCCCAGCGAGGTCAGCTCCAGCCGGAACCCGGTGAGCCCGAGCGCCCGGAACCCGGCGTCGGCGATCGCGATGACCTCGGCGTCCAGCGCCGGGTCGTCCACGCCGACCGCCTCCACCCCGACCTGGTGGAACTGCCGGTAGCGCCCGGCCTGGGGCTGCTCGGCGCGGAAGAACTGGCCCGCGTACGCGAGCTTGACCGGCAGCTGGCCGCGGTCGAGGCCGTGCTCGATGACGGCGCGCATCACGCCCGCCGTGCCCTCGGGCCGCAGCGTGATGGACCGGCCGCCGCGGTCGGTGAACGTGTACATCTCCTTGCTGACCACGTCCGTCGACTCGCCGACGCCGCGCGCGAACAACGCGGTGTCCTCGAAGACGGGCAGCTCGATGTACCCGTAGCCCGCCCGGCGGGCGGACTCCACGAGGGTGTCCCGGACCGCGAGGAACGAGGCGGAGGTCGGCGGGAAGTAGTCGGGCACGCCCTTGGGAGCCTGGAACGGGGTGCCGGAGGACGGGCTGCAGGCAGACGGGCTGCCGGCAGACGAGGTGCCGGAAGAAGGAGCGGAAGGCGTGGTCACTGTTCTCTACAGTCCTCGGTGCGGTGCGGCCGGCGCGTCCGGTGAGCCCAGCTCCAGCAGGAACGGGTTGCTCACGCGCTCACGGCCGATGGTCGTCGTGGGCCCGTGGCCGGGCAGCACCACCGTGTCGTCGGCCAACGTCAGCACCTTCGTGCGCAGCGACGTCAGCATGGCGCGGTGGTTGCCGCCCGGCAGGTCGGTGCGCCCGATGGAGCCGGCGAAGAGGGTGTCCCCGGACAGCACGAGCCGCCCGCCCTCCTCCGTCCCGGCGCGGAACATCACCGACCCGCCGGTATGGCCCGGTGTGTGGTCGACGGTCAGCCGCAGGCCGGCCAGGTCGAGGTCGACGCCGTCGGCCAGCTCGCGCACCTCCCGCGGCTCCCTCATCTCCAGGTTGCCGCCGAAGAAGGCCCGCGACTCGGCGCTGATGCCCTTGAGCGGGTCGGCCAGCATCTCCCGGTCGTCGGGGTGGATCCACGCCGGGATGTCGTTGCCGTCGCACACCGGCGCGACGGAGAACGTGTGGTCGAAGTGCCCGTGGGTCAGCAGCACGGCGACCGGGGAGAGCCGGTGCTCGCGCAGCGCGTCGGCGATCGGCTCGGCCGCGTCCTGGCCGGGGTCGACCACGACGCACGGCCCGCCCGCGCCCGTGGCCAGGACGAAGCAGTTGGCCTGGAGGGCGCCGGTCGGGAACCCGATCACCAGCACGGGATCACCTCTCGAACGGCAACGGATCGACAACGGATCCCTGTGGACCCCGGTCAGCAGCCTATCCGGCATACACCAGTCACATGCGCGCCCCCTAGACTGCTGACCGATCGTCGCCGTCGACGTTGAGATCAGGGAGGTTGCAGGTGCCGACCAACGTGCAGCGCCGCGAGCAGGCCAAGCGGAAGCTGGAACGCCAGCTCGTCCGCAGGGCGGAGCGCGCGAAGCGGCGCCGGATCATCGCCGTGGTCGCGACGGCGGTCACCGTCGTCGTCGTGGCGGGCGGCGTGTACTTCCTGGCCACGGCCGACTTCGGCAGCACCGGTGACGACGCGGCGGGGGCCAGCTCGACCACCCCGGCCCCGATCCAGATCCCGACCGAGGTCAAGGCGCTGCCGACGCGGCCGACGCCGATCGCGGACCCGGCGACCTGCGAGTACCGGCCGTCGAAGGAGCCCGCGTCGAAGGAGGGCACGAAGGCCCCCGAGGGCAGCGCCCCGGCGACCGGCACCGCGACCGCCACCATCAAGGCCAACATCGGCGAGCTGAAGCTGACCCTGGACCGCGCGCTCGCGCCGTGCGCCGTGAACAGCTTCATCAACCTGGCGAAGCAGGGCTACTACGACGGCAGCACCTGCCACCGGATCGGCACCGAGGGCCTGCAGATGCTGCAGTGCGGCGACCCGACCGGCACCGGCACCGGCGGCCCCGGCTACACGTTCGACAACGAGACGTGGCCCGAGCTGACCTACGGCCGCGGCTACCTGGCCATGGCGAACGCCGGTCTCGACCAGGAGACCCAGAAGGGCACCAACGGCAGCCAGTTCTTCATCGTCTACGGCGACGCGCAGCTCTCCCCGGACTACACGGTCTTCGGCAGCATCGACGAGGCCGGGCTGAAGCTGATCGACGACGTGGCGCGCGCCGGCCACGACGGCTCGTTCGACCCGTCGCCCGGTGGCGGCAAGCCGAACAAGGAAGTCAAGTTCGAGTCGGTGACGGTGGCCTGACCGACTCCCCTGACCGGAAGGACGCGCAGGGGCCCGGCTCTCGACGGAGCCGGGCCCCTGCGTCTTCCCCGTCGGCCCGGACGAGGCCGACAGCCGGATGGTCGCACCCGCCGATGACGTTTCGCTGACGCGGACGGTCCTCGCGGCAGCCCGCGAACCCACCGGCGCTCTATCGAGGAACGACAATTTCCACGCGATACTCGATACCTACTTCCCAGGCGATACCCGATACCTACCGAGCACCGCGGGAACCGCAGCGCCGAACACCGACCAACACCCACGCCGCCACGCCACGGCCCACGACGTCAACGCCACGGCGGTCCGACGCCCATGACGCCACCGCTCACGACGCCGACGTCACCCGGTACACGTCGTACACGCCCTCGACGCTGCGGACCGCCTTCAACACGTGCCCGAGGTGCTTCGGGTCGCCCATCTCGAACGAGAACCGGCTCACCGCGACCCGGTCCCGCGACGTCGTCACCGACGCCGACAGGATGTTGACCTTCTCGTCGGCCAGCACCTTCGTCACGTCCGACAGCAGCCGGTGCCGGTCCAGCGCCTCGACCTGGATCGCCACCAGGAACACCGACGAGGACGACGGGGCCCACTCCACGTCCAGCAACCGCTCGGGCGTCTTGAGCAGCTCGTCGGCGTTGGTGCAGTCGGTCCGGTGCACCGACACCCCGCCGCCCCGCGTCACGAAGCCGAGGATGTCGTCACCGGGCACCGGCGTGCAGCAGCGCGCCAGCTTGACCCACACGTCCGCCGCGTCCTTGACGATGACGCCCGCGTCGCCGGTGACGCGACGCCGCGTCACGGTCGACGGCGTGGACCGCTCCGCCAGCTCGTCCTCGGCGTGCTCCACGCCGCCGAGCTGCGCGACCAGCCGCTGCACCACGTGCCGGGCGGAGGTGTGCCCCTCGCCCACGGCCGCGTACAGCGCCGACACGTCCGGGTAGTGCAGCTCCTTCGACAGCGCGCCCATCGAGTCGGCCGACACCAGCCGCTGCAGCGGGAGCCCGACCCGCCGCACCTCCTTGGCGATGGCCTCCTTGCCGACCTCGATGGCCTCTTCCTTGCGCTCCTTCGCGAACCACTGCTTGATCTTCGCCTTGGCGCGCGGCGAGGCGGCGAACGACAGCCAGTCGCGGGACGGGCCCGCGCCCTCGGCCTTCGAGGTGAAGATCTCGACGACCTCGCCGTTCTCGAGCTTGCGCTCCAGCGCGACGAGCCGGCCGTTGACCCGGGCCCCGATGCACCGGTGCCCGACCTCGGTGTGCACGGCGTAGGCGAAGTCCACCGGCGTGGACCCGGTCGGCAGCGTCACCACGTCGCCCTTGGGCGTGAAGACGAAGATCTCCCGCGCGGCCAGGTCGAACCGCAGCGACTCCAGGAACTCGCCGGGGTCGGCGGCCTCCCGCTGCCAGTCGAGGAGCTGCCGCATCCAGGCCATCTCGTCGACCTCGACGCCCTTCCCGCTGTGCGTGCCCCGCGTCTCCTTGTACCGCCAGTGCGCCGCGATGCCGTACTCGGCGGTCCGGTGCATGTCGTACGTGCGGATCTGCACTTCCAGCGGCTTGCCGTCCGGGCCGATGACCGTGGTGTGCAGCGACTGGTAGACCCCGAACCGGGGCTGGGCGATGTAGTCCTTGAACCGGCCGGGCATGGGCTGCCACAGCGCGTGCACCACGCCCATGGCCGCGTAGCAGTCGCGCACCTCGTCCACCTGGATGCGCACGCCGACCAGGTCGTGGATGTCGTCGAAGTCCCGGCCGCGGACGATCATCTTCTGGTGGATCGAGTAGTAGTGCTTGGGCCTGCCCTCGACCTTGGCCGTGATCCGGGCCGCCTCGAGCTGCTGGTACAGCTCCTTGATGACCCCGCCCAGGTAGGTGTCCCGGGACGGCGCGCGGTTCGCGACCAGGCGCACGATCTCGTCGTACTTCTTCGGCTGGAGGATGGCGAACGCCAGGTCCTCCAGCTCCCACTTCACCGTCGCCATGCCGAGCCGGTGCGCGAGCGGGGCCAGGACCTCCAGCGTCTCACGGGCCTTGCGGGCCTGCTTCTCCGGCGGCAGGAACCGCATGGTGCGCATGTTGTGCAGCCGGTCGGCCAGCTTGATGACCAGCACCCGGGGGTCCTTGGCCATGGCGATGACCATCTTGCGGATGGTCTCGGCCTCGGCCGCCGCGCCCAGCTTGACCTTGTCGAGCTTGGTGACGCCGTCCACCAGCAGCGCGACCTCGGTGCCGAAGTCGACCCGGAGCTGGTCCAGCGAGTAGTCGGTGTCCTCCACCGTGTCGTGCAGCAGGGCCGCGACCAGCGTGGTCGTGTCCATGCCCAGCTCGGCGAGGATCGTCGCCACCGCGAGCGGGTGCGTGATGTAGGGGTCGCCGGACTTGCGCCGCTGCGGCCGGTGCTTCTCCTCCGCCACGTCGTAGGCGTGCTGGAGCAGCGCCAGGTCGGCCTTGGGGTGCAGGTCGCGGTGGACCGCCGCCAGCGGCTCCAACACCTGCTTGACCGGCGCGGCGCGCTGGGCCGTGATCCTCCTGGCGAGCCGGGCGCGGACGCGCCTGGTCGCCGACGGCGGCCGCGCGGGCACGGGCTGCGTCGTCTGCGCTGGTTCGGTGTCCTGGCTCAACCACGCTCCTCGGGTCTAGGAACCGAGGATAACTCCGTTGGGTGGTCCGCCTCGCCGACGAGCCGACGAGCGGTGCGGTTCACACGACGAGCAGCACCGGCCGTTCGGTCCGACCAGTCGCCCGGCGAGCACGTCCGACCAGCCCGAACCCGTCCGGAACCGCGGCCACGCGCGCTCCTCGGCCACGCCCGCGCGCCGCGGTGGCGACGAACACACCCGGTTGGGTCAACGGCCCCCGACCGGCTAGTATTCCGTGCGTAACGCGAAGGGGAGTAGCCCCCAACGTCCCGGTCGACACACTGATCCGCTCGCGGATCCGGTCGGACGGCCTCGCCTCGGCGGGGCGGGCGAGACCTTCGATCCAGGCACAGCACAGTGCCGGGTCGAGGTCGCCCGCAGTTCGCGCCCACGGTCCGGCGCGCGGAGCACAAGGACCGGTTTCGAGATGGACGCAGTCCTGGTCGGCACACTGGTGTCGTTCTGGGTGATCTTCGTGGCCGAGCTGGGCGACAAGTCGCAGCTCATGGCCCTGACCTTCGCCACCCGCTTCAAGGTGTGGCCGGTGCTGCTGGGCATCACCCTGGCCACCGCGCTGGTGCACCTGGCCTCGGTGGCCATCGGCGCGGGGTTGGGCGCGGCCCTGCCCACCGGGTGGATCAACCTGATCGCGGCGCTCGCGTTCATCGGCTTCGGCTTCTGGACCCTGCGCGGCGACACGCTCACCGACGAGGAGAAGGCCAAGGCCCAACGCGTCACCCGGTCGGCGGTGATCGCGGTCGGCACGGCGTTCTTCCTGGCCGAACTGGGTGACAAGACCATGCTGGCCACCATCACGCTGGCCACCGACCACGGCTGGTTCGGCGTGTGGGTCGGCTCGACCCTGGGCATGGTCGCCGCCGACGCCCTGGCGATCGTGATCGGCCGCGCCCTGGGCCGCAACCTGCCGGAGAAGGCCATCCGCTACGGCGCGGCGGCCCTGTTCTTCCTGTTCGGCATCTGGCTGGCGATCGACGCCGTGCGCGAGCTGGTCTGACACCGGTGCGCGGGGCTCCGACCGAGCCCCGCGCACCGCCGGCAGTCACCACCCGATGCGGGCGAACCTCCGAGAACGGCCGCCCTCAGACCGTGAGCAGCGCGTTGACCTCGTGCCCCGCGAGCCGGCTGCGCCCGCCGAGCCCCGGGATCTCCAGCACCACCGACACCCCGGTGACCACGCCGCCGGCGCGTTCCACCAGCTCGCACGCGGCCGCGGCGGTGCCGCCGGTCGCCAGCACGTCGTCCACCACGACCACGTGCTGACCGGGCGTGATGGACTCGGCGGGCAGTTCGAGCGTGGCCGTCCCGTACTCCAGGTCGTACGACACCCGGTGCGCGACGGCGGGCAGCTTGCCCGGCTTGCGCAGCGGCACGACGCCGTAGTGCCAGCCGTACCCGAGGGCCGCGCCCAGCAGGAAGCCGCGCGACTCGATCGCCGCCACCACCTGCGTGTCGGGGCGGATCTTGTCCTGGAGGGCGTCGACCACGGCGCGCAACGCGTCCGGGTCCGCCAAGACCGGCGTGAGGTCCCGGAACACCACCCCCGGCAGGGGGAAGTCCGGGACCTCACGCAGCAGCCCTAGGGCGCGGTCCAGCTTCAACGGTGCTTCTTGCCCGTCGGACGACGACGGGCGTCGGCGGCCTTGCCGGTCCGCGAGGGCACGCCCGCCGCGGCCGCCATGGCCTTCTCCTTGCGCAGTTCGGCCTGCAGCGACTCGTCGTCGGTCGACTCCACGATGTCGCCGCCGCCCTCGACCTGACCGGCCGCGACCTCGCCGGCCGCCGCCTTGCGGGCCAGGTTCTCCCGGCGCGCGTGCACGCGCGCGGCCTGCGCCTTGTAGCGGGGGTCGCGCATCTTCAGGTCGACCGCCACCGGGGTGGCGATGTAGATCGACGACAGCGCGCCGATCGCGATACCGGTCAGCTGCACGAGCGCCAGGTCCTGGAGCGTGCCCACGCCGAGCAGGCCCACGCCGATCGCCAGCAGGCCCAGCACCGGCAGCAGCGCGATCAACGACGTGTTGATCGACCGCATCAGGGTCTGGTTCACGGCCAGGTTCGCGGCCTCGCCGTAGGTGCGGCGGGTCAGGCCGAGCAGGCCGCGGGTGTTCTCCCGGACCTTGTCGAACACGACCACCGTGTCGTACAGCGAGAAGCCGAGGATGGTGAGCAGGCCGATGACCGTCGCCGGCGAGACCTCGAAGCCGACCAGCGAGTACACGCCGGCCGTGATCAGCACGTCGTGGAGCACCGCGACGAGCGCGGCGATCGCCATCGACAGCTCGAAGTACAGCGCCAGGAAGATCATCACGGCGACGAAGAACACCAGGAGCGCGATCAACGCCTGGCTGGTGATCTCACCACCCCAGGACGCCGAGACCGCGCTGTCGCTGATGGCGTCGACGCCGCCCTCGGGCTTGAGGTCGTCGTTCAGCGCGGTCTTGAGCTTGGCGACCTCCTCGGCGTTCAGCGTCTCCGACCGGATCTGGATGGTCGCCGACGCGCCGGTGCCCACGGACTGCACCGCGGCGGGCTCGTGGCCGATGGCCCGCTCGTAGGAGTCCCGGACCGGCTCGACGCCGATGATGCCCGCCGAGCTGGCCGCCGGGAGCTGGATCCGCGTGCCGCCGGTGAAGTCGATGCCCAGGTTGAAGCCCCGGAACACGATCGACCCGATGCAGATCAGCAGGATCAGGCCGAACACCACGTACCAGCGCTTGCGCTTGCCGACGATGTCGAACGCGCCGTTGCCGACGTAGAGCCGATGGAAAACGTTGCCCTTCTTCGCCTCGGCCACGTCAGACCTCCTTCACAGCGGTGCTCTTCGCACCCGACAGCGCGCGGTCGTCGACCGCCGCCTGGATGGCGCCGCCGAGACCCGAGAGCTTCGGGTTCGACAGGGTCTTCGACTTGGAGACCATGGCGACCAGCGGGTGCGTGACGAGGAAGACCACGACCAGGTCGAGCACGGTGGACATGCCGAGGGTGAAGGCGAAGCCCTTCACCTGGCCGACGGCGATCACGTACAGGATGGCCGAGGCGAGGAAGCTGACCGCGTCCGCGGACAGGATCGTGCGCCGCGACCGGACCCAGGCGCGCGGCACCGCGGACCGGAAGGACCGGCCCTCGCGCACTTCGTCTTTCAGGCGTTCGAAGAACACCACGAACGAGTCCGCCGTGATACCGATCGACACGATGAAGCCGGCGATGCCCGCGAGGTCGAGGGTGAACCCGATCCAGCGGCCCAGCAGCACCAGCACCGCGTAGACGACGACACCCGACAGGATCAGCGACAGGATCGTCAGCACGCCGAGCAGGCGGTAGTAGAACAGGCAGTAGAGGAACACCAGCGCGAGGCCGATGCCGCCGGCGATGAGGCCCGCGCGCAGCGACGCGAGGCCCAGCGTGGCGGACACGGTCTCGGCCTCGGACGCCTCGAACGACAGCGGCAGCGAGCCGTACTTGAGCACGTTCGCGAGGCTGTTGGCCTCGGCCTGGGTGAACCGGCCGCTGATCTGCGTCGACCCGCCCAGGATGGGCTCGTTGATGTTCGGCGCGGACACGACCTGGCTGTCCAGCACGACCGCGACCTGCTGCGAGACGTTGGCCGAGGTGAACTTGCCCCACTTGGCGCCGCCCTCGCCCTTGAAGGTCAGGTCGACCACGAAGCCCGCGCCCTGCGGGTCGGTGCCGGACACCGCGTTGTCGATGTCCTCACCGGTCAGGCGCGAGTACAGGGTGAAGTCGTCGTCCTTGACGCTGCCGTCGTTCGGCGGGGTCACGGGGGCCAGGACGTACTTCTCGGTGAGGTCCTGGTTGCAGGTCAGCAGCGGCAGCGCCGGGTCGTCGTTGCCGATCAGCGGGTCCTTGGTCGGGCAGGTGAAGGCGGCCAGCGCCTGGGACACGGTCTGCGCGTCCAGCGTGGTCAGCTGCGGGTCCTGCCGGCAGGTGCGGGACTCCTCGATGGCCTTGGTCGGGTCCTCGGAGTACTGGCCCTGGAACACCGCGCGGCAGTCGACCTGCGGCTCGGCCGGCGGCGCGGACGGGTCGGCGGGCGGCGTCGTGGTCGCGGCCGGCGGGGTCGTGGTCTCCTGCAGGCCCTCGACCGCCGGGGCCGGGCGGCCCTGGGCGGTGGTGGTCGGCGCGCCGGAGCCCGCGGTCTCGGTCGGCGCGGCCGAGCCGGTCGTGGTCGGCGCGGCCGAGCCCGACGTGGACGGCGGCGCGCTCGACTCGGAGGCGGGCGGCGTGTTCGGCACCGGCGAGCCGATGACCTTGCGGAAGTTCAGCTTCGCCGTCTGACCGAGCCGCTTCGCGCCCTCGCTGTCCGAGCCGGGCACCGTGATCACCAGGTTGGTACCGTCGCGGATGACCTCGGGACCGGCGACGCCCAGGCCGTTGACCCGCGTCTCGATGAGCGCGCGGGCCTGGTTGAGCGACTCCTCCGACGGCGTTTTCCCATCAGGAGCCCGGGCGGTCAACGTGACACGCGTGCCACCCTGGAGGTCGATACCGAGCTTGGGTGTCGCCTTGCCGTTCCCGGTGAAGAACACCAGGGAGTACAGCGCGACCACGATGAGGACAAATGCGCCCAGGTACTTCGCGGGGCGGATTTGCCCGGCCGGAGGTGCCACGGTCCGTCCGTCTCCTGATAGTTGACAAGGTCAGCGAAGCCGGAGCGTACCCCTGATGATGTGAGCTGCGCGTCACTGCCTGGAGTCGGCACGTTGACAGTTGCCGGCTCCAGGCCCGGGGGTCCGCTCGTTACTGCGGGTTACTTCTTGCTCTCCTGCTGTGCGTGCTGGACCTCCGGGGTCTCGTCGGCGACGTCGTCGTCCACGTCGTCCACGACCGCGTCGGTCTCGGTGTCCACCGCGACCTTCTCGCGGATCGCCTGGCGCAGCCACGTGGTGACCACGCCGTCCGCGATCTCGAGGTCGATGGTGTTGTCTTCGTCGTTCACGCCGGCCACCGTCGCGAACAGCCCGGAGGTGGTCATGACCCGGTCACCCGGCTCCAGGGAGTTCAGCAGCGCCTGCTGTTCGGCGACGGCCCGCTTCTGCTTGCGGGCGCTGAGGAACAGCGGCACCGCGAGCAGCACGAGCAGCAGCGGGAACATCAAGGAGGACAGGTCCATCATTCTCCGATCAACCGGACGGTCGGAACGCGGTCAGCGCCCGGTACGTCCGGATTTCTGGGGTGCCGCTGCCGATTGTGCCAGGTCAGTAATCCCGATCACCCGGTGGCGTCGTCGAACAGGGATCGCGTCGCCTCGCCCGGCGCCTGCGGGGGCGGCTGGAGGCCGAGGTGCAGCCACGCGGCGGCGGTCGCGACCCGGCCGCGCGGCGTGCGCGCCAGCATCCCGGCGCGCACGAGGTAGGGCTCGCAGACCTCCTCCACCGTGGTCGGCTCCTCACCCACCGCGACGGCGAGGGTGGAGACGCCGACGGGCCCGCCGCCGAACGAACGGACCAGCGCGCCCAGGACCGCCCGGTCCAACCGGTCCAGGCCCAGTTCGTCCACGTCGTAGACCGTCAGGGCGTCCCGGGCGACCTCCAGCGTCACCGCGCCGTCCGCGCGCACCTCTGCGTAGTCCCGAACCCGGCGGAGCAGGCGGTTCGCGATGCGGGGCGTGCCGCGGGAGCGGCCGGCGATCTCCCGGCCGCCGTCCTCGCGCAGGTCGACGCCGAGGATCTTGGCCGACCGCCGGATGATCAGCTCCAGCTCGTCGGGGCTGTAGAACTCCATGTGCCCGGTGAAGCCGAACCGGTCGCGCAGCGGGCCGGTGAGCGCGCCGGACCGGGTGGTCGCGCCGACCAGGGTGAACGGGGCGATGTCGAGCGGGATGCTGGTCGCGCCGGGGCCCTTGCCGACGACCACGTCGACCCGGAAGTCCTCCATCGCGAGGTACAGCATCTCCTCGGCCGGGCGGGCCATGCGGTGGATCTCGTCGATGAACAGCACGTCGCCCTCGACCAGGTTCGACAGCATCGCGGCGAGGTCGCCGGCGCGTTCGAGGGCGGGGCCGGAGGTGATGCGCAGGGACGCGCCCAGCTCGGCGGCGATGATCATGGCGAGGCTGGTCTTGCCCAGGCCGGGCGGCCCGGACAGCAGCACGTGGTCCGGCGGCGTGCCGCGCTGCATCGCGCCGCGCAGGACCAGTTCCAGCTGCTCGCGGACCTTGGGCTGGCCGACGAACTCGTCCAGGTCCTTCGGCCGCAGCGTCGACTCGACGTCCCGCTCGGTCGGGTCGGGCAGCGGGTTGAGGGTGTCGTCGTGGTTCATCGCTTGCGGCCCAGGGCGGCCAGGGAGCGGCGGAGGACCTCGGACGTGCCGAGCGCGCCGTCGGCGGCCAGCACCGCGTCCACGGCCTGCTCGGCCTGCTTGGCGGGGAAGCCGAGGCCCAGCAGCGCCTCGGTGACCTGGGTGCGGACCTGGCCGGTGTCGCCGGAGGCGGTCGGGGCGGGCGCGAGGTGGCCGACCTTGTCGCGCAGCTCGATGATGAGCCGTTCGGCCCCCTTGCGCCCGATGCCGGGGACCTGGGTGAGCACGGTGATGTTGCCCTCGGCGAGGGCGGCGCGCAGCTTGTCCGGTTCGAGCACGGCCAGGGTGGCGAGCGCGAGCCGCGGCCCGATCCCGGAGACGGTCTGGAGCAGGCCGAACAGCTCGCGGGCCTCGGCGTCGGCGAAGCCGAAGAGGGTCAGCGAGTCCTCGCGGACCACCAGGGAGGTGGCCAGCTGGGTCTCCTCGCCGCGGCGGAGCGTGGCCAGCGTGGCGGGGGTCGCCTGCACCGCGTAGCCGACGCCGCCGACCTCGACGACGACGTGGTCGAGCCCGATGGACAGCACCTGCCCGCGCAGTGACGAGATCACTTGCCCCTACCTCCGGTCTTCGCACCCTGCTCCGCGCCGCCCGCATCCGCCGCCGCGACCGGCCCCGATCCTGCCCGCCCCGCCCCGCCCCCGGCCGCGGGGGTCCCACCCGACCGGCCCGCGACGGGTCCGCCGCCGCCCGAGCCGCCGTCCGCCGGCCCGGCCGACCCGATCACCGCCGTCCCGCCGCCGCCCGTCCCGCCGGCGTCCGAGCCGCCGGCGTCCGAGCCGCCGGCGTCCGAGGCGGCTCCGGCCGGGCCCACCGGTGCCGACTCGCTCGCGGGCCGTCCGGCGCGGCGCTTCGCCGCGCCGCGGTCGGCCGCGGTGGCGGCGCGGGCGGTCGCGGCGGTGGGGGCGGTCGCGGCGGTGGGGGCGGTCGCGGCGGTGGGAGCGGTCGCGGCGGCGCGGGTCGCGGCGGTAGGGGCGGTAGGGGCGGTCGCGGCGGCGCGGGTCGCTGCGGCGGGGGCCGGCGTGGCGGTGCGGGTGGGGGTGGGGGTGGTCGTGGTGGGGCGTGGGGTGCGGGTGGCCGATGCCCGTGCGCCGGCCTGGGCGAGGCGGGCGCGGTGGGTGCGGGCCAGTTCGGCGGCTCGAGCCTGGGCCTCCTCCAGGCGCGAGCGCATCGGCGCGCGCCACAGGTGGCAGATGGCCAGGGCCAGGGCGTCCGCCGCGTCGGCGGGCTTCGGCGCGGTCTTCAGGCCGAGCAGCTTGGTCACCATGGCGGTGACCTGGGCCTTGTCCGCACGTCCCGAGCCGGTGACGGCGGCCTTCACCTCGCTCGGCGTGTGGAACACGACCGGCAGGCCCCGGCGCGCGGCCGACAGCGCGACCACGCCGCCCGCCTGCGCGGTGCCCATCGCGGTCCGGACGTTGTGCTGGCTGAACACCCGTTCGATCGCCACCACCTGCGGCTCGTAGCGGTCCAGCCAGCGCTCCACCTCGTCGGACAGCTGGAGCAGCCGCACGGCCAGGTCCGCGTCGGCCGGCGTGCGCACCACGTCCACGGCCACCGGCCGCACGGTGCGGCCCGCGCCGCCGTCGACCACGCCGAACCCGCACCGGGTCAACCCGGGGTCGACCCCGAACACGCGCACACTGGCCCCTTCACCCGCCGACGAACACCAGTTCGAAACCTTAGTGGTCACCTCCGCCGCGGGCCGTCGTGACACGCGCGGGGCGCGCCGACACCCCCGATCGACACAGTGTCACGAGGTCACTACAGTGACTCGGTCAACTGATCGGCTCCAGTGGCGTGAGCGGGGTGCCATGTCCCTGAGGCGGTTCGGCGTCGTCTCCGGTGCCGTCTGCGCCCTGGTCGTGGGCCTCGTCTGGCTCGTCGTCTCCGGTGTGCTCGACCGGCCCGCGTCGGTGGCCGTGGACAAGTTCACCCAGTTGCTCGCCTCGTCCGCCGCGATGGTGTCCTACTGGCGGGCGGCGCAGCGGCGGCAGGGGACGGCGCGACGGTGGCGGCTGTGGATGGCCGCGTCGATGGCGAGCCTGGTCGTCGGCCTGGCCGCGTGGATCTGGGGCCAGGTGTTCCTCGGGGTGTCGCTGCCCTCGTCCACGCTGGCGCAGCTCGCGTTCATGCTGGTGCCGGCGCTGGGGCTGTGCGCGATCCTGGTTCTCGCGCACGGCGGACCGGGCACGCTGCCCGGCCACCGCAACAGGCTCGTGGTGGTGCTCGACTGCCTGATCGTGGTCGGCTCGCTGTTCGTGCTGACGTGGGTCTCGGCGCTGGAGTCGATGGTCCGCGCGTGGGCCACGTCCGGGCCCGGGTTCGCGTCCGTGGTGGCGCACCCGGCGGCCTACCTGGTGCTGGTGGTCGTGCTGCTGGTGTCGTCGTGGACGCACCGGTCGGTGCGGCAGCTCCCGGTGCTGTTCATCGCGCTGGCGGCGCTGGCCCAGTCGGCGTCGGGCTGGATCTTCGCGTACCTGGTGAGCCAGGGCGCGACCGCGATCCCGACGGCCGCCGACATCGGGTTCATGGTGTGCCCGGCGCTGTTCCTCCTCGGCGCGATCGCGCCGGCCGACACCGCCCCGGAACGGGTCGGCTCCACCCGGCTGCGCGCGGGCGAGCTGCTGCACCTGCTGGTGCCGTACCTGCCGATGCTGGTCACGGGCCTGTTCATCGTGGTCGGCACGGCGACCGGCGTGCGGCTGAACCCGGTGGAGATCTACGTCGGGCTCGGCGTGGTGCTGCTGGTGATCGCGCGGCAGCTCATCACGCTGATCGACAACGTCAAGCTGCTGGAGCAGTTGCGGGAGAGCCGCGAGCGGCTGCGGCACCAGGCGTACCACGACCCGCTGACCGGGGTGGCGAACCGGGTGCTGTTCCGGGAGCGGCTGGAGGCGGCGCTGGCCGGGCCGTCGCCGCTGGTGCTGCTGTTCATCGACGTGGACGGCTTCAAGGACGTCAACGACAACTACGGCCACGCCGAGGGCGACGCGGTGCTGCGGGTCGTGGCGTCGCGGCTCCAGTCGTGCGTGCGGCCGCAGGACGTGGTGGCCCGGCTGGGCGGCGACGAGTTCGGGGTGCTGGTCGACGGCTACCCGCACCCGCCGGAGGAGATCGGGCGGCGCGTGCTGGCCGCGCTGGACGGGCCCCACCGGACCGCGAACGGATCCCACCTGATCCGCGCGTCGATCGGGATCTCGCACCGCCCGGGGTTCGACCCGTCGCTGACCGCCGACGACCTGCTCGGCACGGCGGACGCCGCGATGTACACGGCGAAGCGGCTGGGCAAGGGCATGGTCGTGGTGCACGAGCCGGTGGAGGCGGAGCTGCCGTGACGGTGGGCGCGGACGATGTCATCGCGGCGCTGGGCCTGGCCGAGCTGCCGGTGGAGGGCGGCTGGTTCGGGCAGTCGTGGCGCTCCCCCGAGGTGTCCGCGATCTACTACCTGCTGCGGGAGGGCGAGTTCTCCGCGCTGCACCGGCTGGACCACGTGGAGATCTACGCCCACCACCGCGGCGCGCCGCTGCGGATGCTCCTGCTGCACCCGGACGGCGCGGTGACCACGCCCGTGCTCGGGCCGGACCTGGCCGCCGGGCAGCGGCCGCAGGTCGTCGTGCCCGCCGGGGTGTGGCAGGGCAGCGAGCCGGACGGCGGGTGGTCGCTGGTCGGCACGGTGGTGGTGCCGCCCTACACCGACGACGTGGTCGCCTTCGGCGAGGCGGACACCCTGGTCCCCCGCTACCCCTCGCACGCCGATGCCGTGCGCCGGCTCTGCCGGCGTTAGCGCGCGACCGTCAGACCGTCGTCTCCCTCCGCCGACGTGGCGCGCCGGCTCCGGCACCGGCCGCCAGCCCGTCGTCTCCCCGCCCGCCGACGTGGCGCGCCGGCTCCGGCACCGGCCGCCAGCCCGTCGTCTTCCCACCCGCCGACGTGGTGCGCCGGCCGTCAGCCCATCGTCTTCTGGCCGTCGATCGTCTCGCGGATGATGTCGGCGTGCCCCGCGTGCTGCGAGGTCTCGGCGATCAGGTGCAGCACCACGCGGCGGACGGTCCAGGACACGCCCGGCTCGAACCACGGCGCGACCGGCAGCGGGTGGGCGGTGTCCAGGTCGAGCCCGCGCAGCAGCCGCTCGGTCTTCGCCGCGGTCTCCTCGTAGTCGGCCAGCAGGCCGTCCAGGGTCTCGTCGGGGAGCATGCGGAAGCCGTTCTCCCAGTCCTGGGGCTCGCTCTCCATCAGCTCCGCGCCGCCGACGGCGAACCGCATCCAGCCCTCCTCCACGGCCCGGACGTGCTTGATCAGCCCGCCGAGGGACAGCCGGCTCGCGGTCGGGGTGAGCCGCGCCTGCTCGTCGTCGAGCCCGCGCACGGTGAAGCGGAGGAACCCGCGGTGCCTGTCCAGGGTCGACAGCAGGTCGGTCAGCTCGGTCGTGGCGGTGGTCGTGGCGTTCATGGTGGTCCTGCCTCCCGTTTCGGCGATGACCTCACGCTAGGCCCCCATGCGGTCAACTACTGTCCTCAATTCGCTTCCACGGTGAAATCCGCCGCCGCGACCTACGCTCGGCGGCGTGGACCTCCCGGTGATGCCGCCCGTGCGGCCGATGCTCGCCAAGGCCGTGCACTCGGTGCCGCGCGAGCCGGGGCTCGTCTACGAGCCGAAGTGGGACGGGTTCCGGTGCCTGGTGTTCCGCGACGGCGACGAGCTGGAGCTGGGCTCGCGCAACGACCGGCCGCTGACCAGGTACTTCCCCGAGGTGGTCGAGCTGCTGCGGTCCGGGCTGCCGCCGCGGTGCGTGGTCGACGGCGAAATCGTCATCGTCACCCCGGACGGGCTGAGCTTCGACCTGCTCCAGCTCCGGCTGCACCCGGCCGCGTCCCGGGTCCGCAGGCTGGCCGCGGACACGCCCGCCGCGTTCGTCGCGTTCGACCTGCTCGCGCTGGCGGACCGCGACCTGACGGCCACGCCGTTCGGCGAGCGGCGGCGGCTGCTGGAAGGCGTGCTGCGGGACGTGCCGGGCCTGTACCTGACACCCGCGACGGACGACCCGGACCAGGCCCAGGACTGGTTCACCCGGTTCGAGGGCGCGGGGTTCGACGGGGTCGTGGCCAAGCGCACGGACCTGCCGTACGAGCAGGACAAGCGGGTGATGTGGAAGGTCAAGCACGAGCGCACGGCCGACTGCGTGGTGGCCGGGTTCCGGCCGCACAAGGACGGCGAGGGCGTCGGCTCGCTGCTGCTCGGGCTGTTCGACGACGCGGGCGTGCTGCACCACGTCGGCGTGGCCAGCAGCTTCACCGCCGCGCGCCGCCGGGAGCTGCTGGACGAGCTGGCCCCGTACCGCGAGGGCGCGCGGGCGGACCACCCGTGGGCGGAGTGGGCCGGGCTGGACGCGACCACGCCGGGCGCGCAGAGCCGGTGGAACCCGGCGAAGACCCTGTCGTGGGAGCCCCTGCGGCCGGAGCTGGTGGCGGAGGTGCGGTACGAGCACCTGCAGGCCCGGCGGTTCCGGCACACGAGCAGGCTGGTCCGCTTCCGCCCGGACCGCACGCCCGAGTCGTGCACGTACGCGCAGCTCGAAGAGGTCCCGCCGGCGGAGCTGCTGGAGCTGTTCGGCGGGTAGGCCGTGCTCTCGGCCGTGCTGGTCGGTGCGCGGCTCGGGGACGGCTCAGTTCAGGATGCGAGCCCGCACCCAGCCGCTCCGCCCAGCCCAAGCCAAGCCAAGCCAAGCCACGCCACGTTACGCCGCGCCGCCCCGCGCCACGCAACGCCGCGCCGCCTCGCGCAACGTCGCCCCGCCCCGCCCCGCGCAACGCCGCGCCCCGCCCCGCGCAACACCGCCCCGCCCCGCGCAACGCCACGCAACGCAACGCCACGCCGCCCGGCACCGACGCGAGCGCGCCCAGCACTGCCGAAGCGAGCCCTCGCGTCATCACAGGCGCGGGCCGGCCGCGGCTGATCCGGCCGCGCCCCTCCCGGTCGAGGTCAGCCGGCGGCTTCGGCGGCCTGGCGGAAGGCGGTCACCAGTTGGGGCCAGCGGGAGGCACGGTCGCGGTTGATCGACAGCGGCGACGGGTGGGGGGCGTTGATCACCTTCAGCTTGTGGCCGCGGCCCGACAGGTTCCACCCCGTGCCCGCGGGCCTGCCGAGCACCACGACCACCTTCAGCGCGGTCAGCATCCGCAGCAGCTCCACCAGGTACGGCACCGCCGCCCGCAGCTCCGCCGGGCTCGGCTCGCGGTTGGCCAGGTGCCACGGCACCACGTTCCAGTTCAGGCACACCTTCCGCGACAGGCCGGCCTCCGCCATCGCGGTGAACAGGTTCGCCGCCGTGGGGTCGTCGTTGTCCAGCGAGTTGAGCCCCGAGCCCGCCGACGCGGGCCCCGGCGACTCCAGCAGCAGGAGCACCTTCGAGTCCACGCCGCCGCTCGCCGGGTCGAACAGCGGCACGTCGACCTTGCGCTCGGTGGCGATGCGCTGGGCGAACTCCGTCAACTTCGCCAGGTGGGGCGCTTTGAGCAGAGCCATCTTCCGAGCGACGACCACGGGGTTGCGGTGGGCCCTCGGGGTGGAGGGGAAGACGTTCATGGTTCGCAAGCGTCCCCGGAGTGATCAGGCCCGACCATCCGCCGTACGGGCGGCGCGTGCGGCCGGGTCGTCGCACCGCGTGCGCCCCGGCTAGCGGACGTGCCGGCGGGGCTGCTCCTCCAGCACGCCGTCGACGTAGGTGTCGACCTTCTCGTTGTAGAACGCGACCAGGCCGGCGATCCGCCCGCTCTCGGGCAGCGGGGTGCGGTAGCCCCAGACCACGTTCTCGTGCGTCCGGTCGCCGACCACCACCGACCAGTACTCGGCGGTGCCCTTGTACGGGCAGCTCGTGCGCAGGTCGGTGGGCCGCAGCAGGTCCAGCCGGACGTCGGTCATCGGCAGGTAGTAGCGGGCCGGGAGGCCGGTCTCGAAGAGGATCACCGGGCGGTGCGAGTTCGCCACCTCGACGCCGTCCACCTCGACCCGGATGTGCCGGCTGCTCGGCAACGCGTCGACGCGGGTGTACGGGTCGCGCGGGTGGACGTAGACCGGCTCGTCCTCCTCGAACCACTCGTCCATCGCGTCCCAGTCCAGCCGGACCAGGTCGCGCAGCGGCTCCAGCGGCGAGTCCGGGTAGCGCAGCCCCGCGCCCGCCGCGGTGGCGGCGGACGTCTTCACGTCGAACAGCTCGCCGTCGCCCCGGCTCGGCGAGCGCCTCACCTCGCCGGTGGGCACCAGGGTCGCCCGGACGTCCTCCGCCGGGAAGTAGTACGTGGGGTAGTACGGCTTCTCCCACACCAGCGCCGGCCGCGTGGTGTCCACGACCAGCTCGCCCGCCAGGTAGGCCCGGACCCGCTTGGTCCCGGTCTCCACCCGCACCCGTCCGCGCTCCGCAGCACTCATGGTTCCGACGCTACGCCGGAGCCGACCGGCCGCGACGACACCGCACTTCTCGGATGTTGCCCAACGCCGGGAGCACGGCCCGACCGGCACGACGGATCGACGCCGGTGGGGCCGGGCCGCGGCCCTGTGCCACCCGGCCACCGATCGCGCCAACCGGTCGGGCACCGCTTCCCCGCACGCGCGATTTCCCGGCCGCCCACGCCGACCCGGTCAGGGCGACACCTCCTCCAGACGCGCGAGCTGCCCGGCCCGCGCCGCCGCGATCGACGCGGCCAGCTCCCGCGTCTCCGGGTCGGCCCCGCTCTCCTGCTCGCCCCTCGCCAGCGACGCCGACTGGTCCAGGTGCTCGCGCAGCTTCGCGGGCAGCCCGGACGGGTCCATCCGCAGCCCCGCCAGGTCGGCCTCGGACACCAGGCCGGGCATCTGGTGGCCGGCGTGCACGTTGTCCTCCGGCAGCCCCGCCCGTTCCCGCAACCGCTTGAGCCGCCCCAACTCCGCCCGGTGCGACGCGTCCAGCTCCGCCGCGAACGCGGCCAGCGGGGGCGGCGCGAGGGCGAGCGCGGGCAGGAGCTGCTCGTTCATCGGGATCATGAGCTGGATCCACGCGGAGTCGGTGGGGTTGAACGGCGAGGCCGACGCCGAGGACGGCGGCGCGGCCGGCGGCGGCACGGTGGCGCACGCGGCCAGGAGCGCGAGCAGGGCCGCGCCCCAGAGCGCCCGCAGGCGCCCCGGGGTGGTTCGGAGCCCGGTCACCGCGGCAGCCGGTAGTCCGGCCCGAGGGCGGCGCCCCGGTGCGGCTTGTACTGGTCGTACCCGCGCGGGTCGCACTGGAGACCGCCGTTGACGCAGTGGCTGACCAACGCCTGCAACGTCGGCCCGTCCCACGCGTTCATGAAGTCGTAGTGCCAGGTGTACCCGCGCCCGCTGGACAGCCGCACGCGGGACATGTCGCCCGAGACCGGGAACGCCATCTTGAACTCCAGCATCGGCACGGGCACCGGGTGCGTGGCCGGGCAGACCAGCGTGGCCCGGTCCGGGTAGGCCATGTGGGACTTGTGGTCCGGCGAGTCGAGGTCGCGGCCGTTCCAGCAGCTCGGGGCCTGGTAGCGGACGTTGAGCTGGCTGCCGGGCGGGCACCACGCCGGGAAGTCCCAGTTGTGGGCGCTGTCGCCGCACTCCCAGCCCTCGACCGCGCCGGGCGCGGTGCGGAACTGCTCCTGCGTCGCCGTGGGGCTGCCCACCACGAACCGGATCCCGGCCGGGAACGACCGGACCTCCTGGTACCGCAGGATGCCCGACTTGTAGTAGATCACCTGCGGGAAGTTCGGCACGACGAGCTGGTCGCCGTTGTAGAGCGACGGGAACCAGTACGCCGACTTGTCGTCGGGCGTCCGGCAGTTCGTCTGCCCCGCCTTCAGCGAGTCGGTGGTGCTGCCCGCGTTGGTGGAGCCGTTGCCCAGGAACGTGTGCATGTGGGACGCGCCGGGCAGCCCGGGGAAGACGATCGGGTCGTCGGGGCGGTGGACGGTGGGCGAGCAGTTGGCCTGGAACTCGTGGTGCGTGACCAGGTCGTCGGCCCGGGCCGGTGGGGCGGCGGCCAGGACGGCCGCGAGGAGGCCGGCCGCGGTGGTCGCGACCAGCGAGCGGAGTGTTCGGGACATCGTTGTCCTCCTGCCGACGTGCGGGACGTGGCGGCTGGGAGAGCGCTCTCCCAGTTGAGGTTGCCGGTCGGCCGTCGCGGTGTCAAGAGTCATGCTCATTGACAGTCGCGCCGTCCGTTCGCAACACTGCGAGCCGGGTTGAGAGAGCGCTCTCCCGCACCTCGACCCGACAATCCGGCAGGAGACGCCATGTACCGCCTCCGATCCGCCAGCACGGCGCTCGTGGGGTTCGCGCTGCTCGTGGGACTCGCAGTGGTCCCCGGCACGGCGAGCGCCGCACCCGTGCTGCTCTCCCAGGGCAAGCCGGCCACGGCGTCCTCGACCGAGGGCGCGGGCACCCCCGCGTCGGCGGCCGTGGACGGCGACGCCGGCACCCGGTGGGCCAGCGCGTGGAGCGACCCGCAGTGGCTGCGGGTGGACCTCGGCGCCACCTCGGCGCTCAGCCGCGTCGAGCTGGACTGGGAAGCCGCCTACGCCACCTCGTTCCAGCTCCAGGTCTCCGCCGACGGCAACGCCTGGACCACCGTCCACACCACCACCTCCGGCACGGGCGGGAGGCAGGGCTTCGACGTCACCGGCTCCGGCCGCTACGTGCGCGTGTACGGCACCCAGCGCGCCAACGGCTACGGCTACTCGCTGTGGGAGTTCCGCGTCTACGGCACCCAGGGCACGAACCCCCAGCCCGGCACGGGCGTGCGCGTCACCGGCTCGCAGGGCAACTGGCAGCTCACCGTGGACGGTCAGCCGTGGACGGTGAAGGGCCTGACCTGGGGTCCGCCCGCGGCCGACGCCGCCCGGTACATGCCGGAGCTGAAGTCCATGGGCGTCAACACGTTGCGCACGTGGGGCACGGACGCCTCGACGCGGCCCCTGCTCGACGCCGCCGCGGCCAACGGCATCAGGGTGATGAACGGCTTCTGGTTGCAGCCCGGCGGCGGCCCCGGCTCCGGCGGCTGCGTCAACTACGTCACCGACACCACCTACAAGAACGACATGCTGAACACGATCCGGCAGTGGGTGACCGCCTACAAGGACCACCCCGGCGTGCTGATGTGGAACGTGGGCAACGAGTCCATCCTGGGCCTGCAGAACTGCTACTCCGGCGCGGAGCTGGAGAACCAGCGCGTCGCGTACGCGAAGTACGTCAACGAGGCGGCCCGCGCCATCCACGCCATCGACGCCAACCACCCGGTCACCAACACCGACGCGTGGACCGGGGCGTGGGTCTACCTCAAGGCGCACGCGCCCGACCTCGACCTGTACTCGGTGAACTCCTACGGCAACGTGTGCCAGGTCCGGCAGGACTGGATCAACGGCGGCCACACCAAGCCGTACCTGCTCACCGAGGCCGGGCCCGCGGGTGAGTGGGAGGTGCCCAACGACGTCAACGGCGTGCCGAGCGAGCCCACGGACGTGCAGAAGCGGGACGGCTACACGCGGGCGTGGAACTGCATCACCGGGCACCCCGGGGTGTCGTTCGGCGGCACGCTGTTCCACTACGGCACGGAGTACGACTTCGGCGCGGTGTGGTTCAACCTGACCCCGGCGGGCAAGAAGCGGCTGTCGTTCTACGCGGTGCAGCGGGCGTTCGGCGGCGCGACGCCCGCCAACACCCCGCCCGTGATCACCGCGATGAACCTGCCCACCAGCGTCCCGGCGGGCGCGCGGCTGGACGTCGACGTGGCCGCGAGCGACCCGAACGGCGACCCGATCACCTGGTCGGCCGCGTTCAACAGCAAGTACATCGACAACAGCGGGGCCCTGGCCGGCACGCCCGTGCAGGTCAACGGCAACCGGCTCACGCTCACCGCGCCCGACCGGCTCGGGGTGTGGAAGGTGTACGTGATGGCCGAGGACGGCCGCGGCAACATCGGCATCGAGACGAGGTCGGTGCGGGTCGTCGCGCCGCAGCCGGCGGGCGTGGACGTGGCGCGGGGCAAGCCGACCACGGCGTCGTCCCACCAGCAGGTGGGCGACGGCGCGCCGTTCCCGCCGGCCAACGCCACCGACGGCAACGCGGCCACCCGCTGGGCGAGCGACTGGTCCGACCCGCAGTGGGTGCGGGTGGACCTCGGCGCGGTGACCACGTTCCAGCACGTGCAGCTGGTGTGGGAGGGCGCGTACGGCCGGGCGTACGAGATCCAGGTGTCCGACGACGGCAACACCTGGCGCGCGGTGTACGGCACCACGACCGGCAACGGCGGCGTCGACTCGATCGACGTCACGGCCACCGGCCGGTACGTGCGGCTGCACGCCACGCAGCGCGGCACCGGCTGGGGCTACTCGCTGTACGAGTTCGGCGTCTACCGGCGCTGACCGCCAGGACGGCCGGTGGGTCGGGGCGCTCCCCGGCCCACCGGCCTCGTGCGCGTCGAGGTGGTGCGCGCGCACGGAGGAGGGGCGTCCCGCGTCACGACCGCAGGACGCCCCTCCCGACGCGGTCAGCTGCCCCGGACGCGCCGGATCGTGTCCCGATACCACAGCGCGCTGCTCTTCGGGGTGCGGACCTGCGTGTCGTAGTCCACGTGCACCAGGCCGAACCGCTTGTCGTAGCCGTAGGACCACTCGAAGTTGTCCATCAGCGACCACGCGAAGTAGCCGCGGACGTCCGCGCCGGCCGTGCGGGCCTTGGCGACCGCCGCGATGTGCGCGTCGAGGTACGCGGTGCGGTCGTCGTCCCGGACGAACCCGGTCTCGTCGGCGTGGTCGTCGAACGCCGCGCCGTTCTCGGTGATGACCATGGGCACGCCCGGGTACTCCTCGCCGATCTGGACGAGCAGGTTGGTGAAGCCCTCGGGCACGATCTCCCAGTCCATCGCGGTGACCGGGCGGCCGTAGCGCACCTCCCGGCACACCGGCACGCCGTCGGCGTCCGCGGTGTTGCCGTCCTCGTCCACGCCGGAGAACTTCGAGCTGGAGTAGTAGTTCACGCCCAGCACGTCGATGGGCTGGTTGATGATCTCCAGGTCGCCGGGCTCCCGGGGGATCTCCACCCCGCGGGCGGCCAGGTCGTCCACCACGTCGGCCGGGTAGTGGCCGCGCACGAGCGGGTCGAGGTAGATGCGGCGGGACAGGCCGTCGGCGCGGCGGGCCGCGTCGCGGTCGGCGTCGCTGTCGGTGGCCGGGCTCGCGTGGCTCATGTTGAGCGTGATGCCGAACTCCATCGGCTCGGTGGCCGCCTCGCGCATCCGCCGGGTGGCGAGGCCGTGGCCGAGCAGCAGGTGGTGCACGGCGTGGATGGCCGCCTCGAAGTCCTGCCTGCCGGGGGCCTGGCGGCCCTCGTAGTAGCCGAGCATCGCCGAGCACCACGGCTCGTTGAGCGTGGTCCAGTGCCGCACCCGGTCGGACAGGGCGTCGAACACCAGCATCGAGTAGTCGGCGAACCGGTGCGCGGTGTCGCGGACCGGCCAGCCGCCCGCGTCCTCCAGCTCCTGCGGCAGGTCCCAGTGGTAGAGCGTGACCCACGGGGTGATGCCGCGGCCCAGCAGCTCGTCCACCAGGCGGTCGTAGAACGCCATGCCGGGCGCGTTGACCGGGCCCTTGCCGCCGGGCTGCACGCGCGGCCAGGCCACGGAGAACCGGTAGGTGTCCACGCCGAGCGAGCCGATCAGCGCGACGTCCTCGGGCATCCGGTGGTAGTGGTCGCACGCGACGTCGCCGTTGTCGCCGTTGTGCACCATGCCGGGCGTCCGGCAGTAGGTGTCCCAGATGGACGGTCCGCGACCGTCCTCGTCGTGCGCCCCCTCGATCTGGTACGCGGAGGTCGCCACGCCCCAGCGGAACGAGGCGGGCAGGGTGTCGATCGCGGGGTCGAGCCCGACGGTCGGCGCCGTGGTGTCCATTGATCTCCTCTGGAGGTCGGATCCCGTTGTCGTGAACGGGGTCAGAGCCCGTTGTCGGGCACGGGGTGCAGCCAGCAGGCCACGGTGCGGTCGCCGGGACCCGCCTTCGGGGCGGGCACGCCGAGCACCGGGACCTCCACACCGCAGCGCTCCATCGCGTGCGGACAACGTGGGTGGAAGGAACAGCCCGAGGGCATCGACCGCAGGTCGGGCGGCGAGCCGGGGATGCCGGTCAGCTCGCGCTTCGGCCCGCGCAGCGCCGGGAACGAGTTGAGCAGGCCGTGGCTGTAGGGGTGCAGCGGGTCGCGGTAGAGGTCGGCCGAGGCGGCCTCCTCCACGATCCGCCCGCCGTACATGATCGCGATCCGGTCGGAGAACTCGACCAGGAGCGACAGGTCGTGGGTGATGAACACGACCGAGAACCCGAGCCGTTCGCGCAGCTCGACGAGCTGGCGCAGGATCTGCCGCTGCACCACCACGTCCAGCGCGGTGGTCGGCTCGTCCATGATGACGACCTTCGGCTCCAGCGCCAGCGCCATGCCGATCATCACGCGCTGCCGCATGCCGCCGGAGAGCTGGTGCGGGTAGCTGTCGAGCCGGTCGGCGGAGATGCCGACCAGCCGCAGCAGCTCGCGGGCGCGCTCCAGGCGGGAGGCTCCGGTGCCGTCCGGGTCGTGCGCCTTGATCACGTCGGTGAGCTGGGTGGAGATCCGGTGCACCGGGTTCAGCGAGTTCATCGCGCCCTGGAACACGATCGCGGTCTCCGCCCACCGGAACGCGCGCAGCGCCCGGTGGTCCATCCGCAGCACGTCCACCGGGTCGCCGCCGTCGGGGTGGTACAGCACCTCGCCGCCGGTGATCACGCCCGGCGGCGGGAGGAGCCTGGTCAGGCCGTAGGCCAGGGTGGACTTGCCGCTGCCGCTCTCGCCCGCGAGGCCGAGCACCTCGCCCCGGTGCAGGGTGAGGTCGACGTCGCGGATCGCGTGCACGGCGTCGTCGCCCAGGCCGTAGTCCACGTTGAGGCCGCGGATCTCCAGCACCGCGTCGGTCACGACGTCTCCCTTCGCTCCGGCCGGGCGCCGAGCACCGGCGTGAAGCCGACCCGCATCCGCACCGTCTGCCCGTCGGCGGTCTTGACGTTGGTCTTGCCGCCGCCGCGCAGCCGCGGGCTGACGAACTCGTCGATGCCGAAGTTCACCAGCGACAGCGCGGTGCCCAGCAGCGCGATGGCCAGGCCCGCGGGCACGAACCACCACCACGCGCCCTGCGCGAGGGCCTGCTGGCTCTGCGCCCAGTACAGGACGGTGCCCCAGTTCCAGTCGCCGCCCGCGCCGACGCCGATGAACGCCAGCGTGATCTCCAGGGTCACCGCGAAGATGACCGTGCCGACGAAGCCCGAGGCGATGACCGCGGTGAGGTTGGGCAGGATCTCGAACAGGATGATCCGCCACGTCTTCTCGCCGGTCGCCCGCGCGGCCTCCACGTAGTCGCGGCCGCGCAGCGAGAGCGTTTGCGCCCGGAGCACGCGTGCGCCCCAGGCCCACGACGTGAAGCCGATGACCAGCGCGATCGTGAAGGTGCCGGTCTCCGGCAACGTCGAGGTGATGATGATCATCAGCGGCAGCGCGGGGAGCACCAGGAACACGTTGGACAGCGCGGACAGCAGCTCGCTGCCCGCGCCTGCCAGGTAGCCGGAGGTGACGCCGACGAGGACCGACAGCACGGTCGCCACGAGGCCCGCGACGAACCCGACCACGATGACGCTGCGCGTGCCCACCACGACCTGGCTGAAGATGTCCTGGCCGAGGTGCGTGGTGCCGAACCAGTGCGCCGCCGACGGCGGCTGGAGCAGGTCGTTGCTGCGCCCGGACGGGTCGTAGGGCGCGATCCACGGCCCGACGATCGCGACCAGCGCGAAGAAGCCCAGGATCACCAGGCCGGTGGTGGCCTTGGGGTTGGCCACGAACCGCAGCCTGCGGCGCTTGGCGGGCGCCTCGACGGGCGACGCCGCCGCGGTGGTTGGTACGACGGTCACTGCTCAGCCCTCCCGTCGGGTGCGCGGGTCGAGCGCGAGGTAGGCCACGTCGGCGAGGAAGTTCGCCAGCAGCACGGACAGCGTGATGATGAGGAAGATGCCCTGCATGAGCGGGTAGTCCTTGGCGCCGACCGCCTGGAACAGCTGCAGGCCCAGGCCGGGGTAGGAGAACACGATCTCCACCAGCAGCGTGCCGCCGACGATGAAGCCGAGCGACAGCGCGAACCCGGAGACGTTGGGCAGCAGCGCGTTGCGGGCGGCGTAGGACACCATCACGCGCCGGTCGGACAGGCCCTTGGCGTGCGCGACGGTCACGTAGTCCTCGGAGGCCACCGTGACCATCATGTTGCGCATGGACAGGACCCAGCCCGCCATGGACGAGACCAGGATGGTGAACGCGGGCAGGATGCCGTGCCGCAGCACGCTGCCGATGAACTCCAGGTCGGGGTTGGGCACCAGGCCGCCGTCGTAGGCGCCGGAGGCCGGGAAGAAGCTGTCCGGGCCGGTCAGCAGCGCGATGGCGATGAGCCCGAGCCAGAAGTACGGGATCGACGACACGAACGTGGTCACCGGGATCAGCGCGTCGGCCCACGAGCCGCGCCGCCAGCCGATGCCCGTGCCCAGCGCGGTGCCGATGAGGAAGCCGAGCACGGTGGTGATGCCGACCAGGCCCAGCGTCCACGGCAGGCCGTCGCCGATGACCTGCGACACCGGCGACGGGAAGTAGGTGAACGACAGGCCCAGGTCGCCGCGCAGCAGCTGCCCCAGGTAGGTGAAGTACTGCTCGACCAGGCCCGCGTCCTTGTCCAGGCCGAACAGCACGTACAGCGACTGCACCGCGTCGCTGGTCATCTGGCCGCGCGACCGGGTGATCAACGCCTGCACCGGGTCGCCGGGGATCGCGCGCGGGATGAAGAAGTTGATCGTGATCGCGGCCCACGCGGTGAACAGGTAGAACGCGATCCGCTTGAGGAGGTAGCTCACGGCGCCTCCCGGGTGGCGCGCAGCTCGGCCTTGTCCTCGTCGGTCAGGTCGGCGCCGTAGAGCCAGCACGCGGCGAAGTGGCCGTCGCCGTCGCCGATGGCGAACCGCGGCGGCACCTGCTCGGCGCACACCTTCATCGCGTGCGGGCAGCGCGGGTTGAACCGGCAGCCGGCCGGCGGGGCGATCAGCGACGGCGGCTCGCCCGTGCCGCCGTCCTTCTCCTGCGCGGCGGGCCGGTCGGGGTCCGGCGCGGAGTCGATCAGCAGCTGCGTGTACGGGTGCGCGGGCCGCTGGGTCACGGTCTCGCTGTCCCCGCCCTCGACCACGCGCCCCGCGTACATGACGAACGTCTCGTCGGCGAAGTAGCGGGCCGACGCGATGTCGTGGGTGATGTAGAGGATCGCGAGGTGCAGGCGCTCCTTCAGGTCGCGCAGCAGGTTCAGCACGCCGAGCCGGATGGACACGTCCAGCATGGACACCGGCTCGTCGGCCAGCAGCACCTCGGGGTCGGCGCCGAGGGCGCGGGCGATGGCCACGCGCTGGCGCTGGCCGCCGGACAGCTCGTGCGGGAACTTGTCCACGTACCGCTCGGGCGGGGTGAGCTGCACCCGGGTGAGCAGGGCGGCCAGCGCCTCCTCCAGCTCCCCCGGCGTGCTGCCCGCGTTGCCGTGGATCTTCAACGCGCGGGTCAGGTGGTAGCGCACCGTGTGCACGGGGTTCAGCGAGGCGAAGGGGTCCTGGAAGATCATCTGGACCCGCTTGCTGTACGCCCGGAAGCGCTTGCCGCCCTTGGTCCGCACCGGCTCGCCGTGCAGCCGGATCGCGCCCGAGGTCTGGGGGTAGAGCTGCGCCAGCAACCGGGCCACCGTCGACTTGCCCGAGCCGGACTCGCCGACCAGCGCGGTGACCCGGCCGCGGTGCAGCCGGAGCGTGACGTCCTCGACGGCCCGCACCGCGCGGGTCGTCCGGGACAGCAGCTCGCGCCCGCGCTTGCGGACCGGGAAGTGCTTGGTCAGGCCATCGGCCTCCAGGACCACTTCCGTGGTCCCGGAGGCCGACGCCGCGGTGCTCGTCGTCATGCGGCCGGCTTCAGCTGCATCACGACGTCGAGCGCGTTCTCCAGGGTGGGCTGGAGCGGCGCGTACGGGTTGGACTGGTCCGGCCAGCCGACCCAGTTCTTGGTGCTGTACTGGCCGCCCGCGTTGGCCGCGGAGGTGATGGCGACCGGCATGTCCCGCACGTGGATCTCCTGGAGCTTGTGCAGGGCCGCGGTCCGGGCGGCGTCGTCGGCGGCGTTGGCGTACTCGTTGAGCAGCGCGGTCGCCTCGGGGTTCTCGTAGCGGCCGTAGTTGCCGTTGATGCCGCCCTCGCCGATCGGCTTGAACAGCGCGCCGTCCATGATGTTCTGGTAGATGTCGTACGGCGTCGGGCCGTTGTTGGTCCAGTGCAGCGCGGCCTGGAAGTCACCGGTGTCCAGCGCCTTGGTCCAGGTGTCGGCGTTGGGCAGGTCGACCGTGGCCTCGATGCCGATCTTGGACACGTTGTCCTTGATGATCTCCAGGTTCGTCACGTAGTCCGACCAGCCCGAGGGCACGGTCATCTTCAGCGTGACGGGCTGGCCCGACGGGTCCTTCAGCTTGTCGCCGTCGAAGGTGAAGCCGTTGTCGGTCAGCTCCTTCTTCGCGGCCTCGACGTCGACCGTGACGATCTTGTCCTTGAACTGCGGCGCGATGTAGGGGTCGCCGGCGGGCGTCGGGATGCCGGTGATGTTGTCGACCTTCGGGTAGAAGTACCCGGCCTCGCCCTGGGTGAAGATGTCGTCGCGGTTGATCACCATGTTGACCGCGCGGCGCAGGGCCGGGTTGTCCCACGGCTTGACCTTGGTGTTGAACCACAGGCCGTGGATGCCGAGCACCGGCGGGAAGTAGAGCTTGTAGTGCTCGGGGTCCTTGGAGGTGTAGACGGCCTCGTAGTTCGGGATGAACACGAAGCTCCACTCGGACGCGCCGGTCGCCAGGGCGGTGGTCTGCGCGTTGTTGTCGCTGTAGGAGGTGTAGCGGACCTCCTTGACCTTCGGCAGCTCCTGCCAGTACGAGTCGCGCACGGTCAGCGTGACGGTCTGCGAGGTGAAGGTCTTCAGCGTGTACGGGCCGCTGCCGACCGGGGTCTTGACCGGGTCGGTGTTCGGGTCCGCGACGGTCGACCAGATGTGCTTGGGCACGATGAGCTGTTCGAGGATCTTCTTCTGGTTGACGAACTGCGACCTCGGGAAGCCGACGTCGACCTTGTTGCCGGAGGAGGAGATCACGTCGTACGGCACGGACTCGACGTTCAGGCCGGGGTTCTTCTTCAGCAGCTCGAAGGTGAACGCCACGTCCTCGGCGGTCAGCGGCTTGCCGTCCGACCACGTCGCGCCGTCGCGGATGGTCAGGCTCAGCTTGCTGTAGTTGTCCGACCACTCCCACTCGGTCGCGAGCCACGGCTTGGGCTTCGCCGTGGGGTCGGTCTCGTTCACCATCGCCAGCGGCTCGAAGATCAGTCGGCGGTAGCCGAGCGAGCTGGCCGCGGACGTGTTGAGGAACGGGTTGTTGTTCTCGGTCTGCGGGCCGTTCGGCATGCCCACGTTGAGCACGCCTTCGTTCGTGCTGTTCGCACCGGGGTTCGAGGTGGAACAGGCGGCCGAGAACAGCAGTGCTGCCGCGACGGCGAGTGCGGACGTTCGCCTGAGTCGCATGGGTTCTCCTTGTCGGGCGGGGGAAGGGCGAGCGCTCTCGATAGTGCGGGCCGCGGGTGCCATCGCGGCTGGGACGCCCGGGGCGTCCTCGTGTCGTTGCAGACTCAACCCCGGTGAGCCAAGTCACGTCAATAACGAACACGTTACAAACTTAGTCTAATTTTAAGTCGCAAACTAAGGTCCGTGCCGTGGCCCCGAAGCGCACCACCGTCCGCGACCTGCGTCGGCAGAACCGCTCGACGCTGCTGTCGACGCTGTTCTTCGACGGGCCTTTGAGCAGGTACGAGCTGTCCCGGCTGTCCGGGCTGTCGGCCGCGACGGTGTCGAACGTGACCGGGGAGCTGGTCGACGACGGGCTCGTGGTGGAGGCCGGGTCGGTCGACTCGGACGGCGGGCGGCCGCGCGTGCTGCTGCGCGTCAACCCGGCGTTCGGGCACGTGGTGGGCGTGGACGTCGGCGAGACGGGGATCAAGGTCGAGCTGTTCGACCTGTCGCTGGCCCAGCTCGCCGCGCTCGACCACGCCATGTCGCCGTCCTCCCCCGCCGCGGTCGCGTCGCTGATCGCCTCGTCGGTCCGGGACGTGGTGGCGGCGGCGGGCGTCCCGGCCTCGACCGTGCTCGGCGTCGGGATCGGCGTGCCCGGGACCGTGGAGCAGGGCGCGACGGCGGTCGTGCACGCGCCCACCATCGGCTGGGACGGCGTGCGGCTGGAGGAGCTGGTGGCGGCGGCGTCGGAGTCCGCGTGGCCGCTGTACGTGGAGAACGGGGCCAAGACGCAGGGCCAGGCCGAGATGTGGTTCGGCGCGGGGCGCGGCGCGCGGCACGTGGTGATAGCCCTCATCGGGTCGGGCGTCGGCGCGGCGGTCGTGACGGACGGCGGCGTGTACCGGGGCGCGACCAGCTCGGCGGGCGAGTGGGGGCACACGACGATCGTGTACGGCGGTCGGCCGTGCCGGTGCGGCGCGCTGGGGTGCCTGGAGGCGTACGTGGGGGCCGAGGGCATCCTCGACCGGTACCGCAAGGCGCGCGGGCGCGAGCTGCCGGCCGGGGACGAGCAGGCCACCGTGGCGGCGTTGATCGACACCGCGTCCCGGTCGAAGACCGCGGCGCGCGTGCTGGAGGAGACCGCCGGTTACCTGGGCGCGGGCATCGCGAACCTCGTCAACCTGTTCAACCCGGAGCGGATCGTGCTGGGCGGGTGGGCCGGGCTGGCGCTCGGCGCGCACCAGCTCGACCGGATCGTGGCCGCCACCCGGGCGCACGCGCTGCGGCACCCGTACGAGCAGATCTCGATCGAGCTGGGCCGCCTGGGCCCGGACGCCGTCGCCGTGGGCGCGGCCACCCTCCCCGTCGCCGCCCTCCTCGACCGCGCCGCCGACCCGCGCAAACCGACCACCCGCGCCGACATCGCCTGACCCGAACGTTCAACACGCCCGACCCGGACGTAGGACACGCGCGTTCCGAACGTAGGACACGCGCGAGAGTCCAACGTTCCCGTCGCGCGTGTCCTACGTCCGGAACAGGCGTGTCCTGCGTTCGGAACACCCGAGTTGAACGCTCGGGACGGGTGACGGTGGTTGACACGGTGGGCGGTTGGCCTGAGGCTGGGCGGGAGAGCGCTCTCCGGAACTGGGGGTTGTGGTGGTCGAGCCGGACGTGGGGCAGTTGGTCGGCAAGTTGGACGTGGCGCGCAAGGTTCGGCTGCTCACCGGCGCGACGGGGTGGCGCACGCACGACGAGCCGGACGTCGGCCTGCGGTCGATCGTGGTGTCGGACGGCCCGATCGGCGTGCGCGGCCAGGGGTGGGACGAGCGCAGCACGTCCCTCGCGCTGCCCTCCCCCACCGCGCTGGCCGCCACGTGGGACGTCGACCTGGTGCGCCGCCTCGGCGTGCTGCTGGCCGCCGAGGCCCGCCGCAAGGGCGTGGACGTGCTGCTCGCCCCCACGCTGAACCTGCACCGCTCGCCGTTCGGCGGCCGGCACTTCGAGTGCTTCTCCGAGGACCCGGTGCTGACCGCCCGCATCGGCGCGGCCTACGTCGCCGGCGTGCAGAGCGGCGGCGTCGCGGCCACGGCCAAGCACTACGTGGCCAACGACTCCGAGACCGAGCGCATGACCCTGGACGCGGAGGTGGACGAACGCACCCTCCACGAGGTCTACCTGGTCCCGTTCGAGGCCGCCGTCGAGGCCGGGGTCTGGGTGGTGATGTCGGCCTACAACGGCGTCAACGGCACCACCATGTCGGAGAGCCCCCTGCTGGACGAGCCGCTGAAGGGCTCCTGGGGCTTCGACGGCCTGGTCGTGTCCGACTGGGGCGCGGTCCGCTCCACCGCGGCCTCCGCCAACGCCGCCCAGGACCTCGCCATGCCCGGCCCGCACAGCCCGTGGAACGACCTGGCCGCCGCCGTCGAACGCGGCGAGGTGCCGGAGAGCGCGCTCGACCGCAAGGTCGAACGGCTCCTCCGACTGGCCGCCCGGGTCGGCGCGCTGAACGGCGCGACGCCCGTCGAGCCCGAGGTCGCCGCGCCGCACGAGCTGCTGCGCGAAGCCGTCGCGGCGAGCACCGTGCTGCTGCGCAACGACGGCGCCCTTCCGCTGTCCCCCGGCGCGAAGGTCGCCGTCCTCGGGCCGAACGCCGCCACCGCCCGCATCCAGGGCGGTGGCAGCGCGGGCGTCTACCCCGAGTCCGTCGTGTCCTTCCTGGACGGCCTGCGCGAGGTCGCCGACGTCCGGCACGCGCCGGGCGTCCGGCTGGGCGACCGGCCCGAACCCCTCACCACCGCCAACACCCGCCACCCCGGCAACGGCGAGCCCGGCGTGCTGGTCCGCCTCCTGGACGCCGACGGCGCGGAGCTGTCCGCCGAGCACCGCCTCCTCGGCCGCGTGCTGGAGGTGCCGCTGGTCGAGGGCGCGCACGCGATCGAGGTGAGCGGGCGGCTCGCGGTGGACGCGACCGGCGACTGGCGGATCTCCGTGGCCGGGTTCGGCCGCCTCACCCTCGACGTGGCCGGCGAGCGGCTGATCGACGAGGACGTCCCGCTCGACACCGACGACCCCGCCGTCATCCACCTCACCCCGCCCTACCGGCACGCCATCGCGCACCTCGAAGCCGGCACGGCGGTGGACCTCGTGGCCCGGCGCGAGCTGCGCGAGCACACCGGCACGGCGACCGTCCTCGCCGCCGACCCGCCCCGCCTGGGCGAGGCCGACGAGCTGGCGCTGGCCGTCGGGCTGGCCCGCACGAGCGACGTCGCGGTGGTGGTCGTCGGCACCACCGACGAGATCGAGAGCGAGGGCTTCGACCGCACGTCCCTGGCCCTGCCGGGACGCCAGGACGAGCTGGTGCGCGCGGTCCGGGCGGTGAACGAGCGGACGGTCGTCGTGGTCAACTCCGGCGGCCCGGTCGAGCTGCCGTGGCGCGACGAGGTGGCCGCGGTGCTGCTGACCTGGTTTCCCGGCCAGGAGGCCGGGCACGGGCTGGCCGACGTGCTGACCGGCGCCCGGGAGCCGGGCGGGCGGCTGCCGACGACGTGGGCCGCGGACCAGCGCGACCTGCCCGTGTCGAACGTCGTGCCCGACGGCGGGGTCCTGCGCTACGACGAGGGCCTGCACGTCGGCTACCGCGCGTGGCACCGGTCGCAGGCCCGGCCGGCCTACTGGTTCGGGCACGGCCTCGGCTACACGACGTGGGCCTACGAGGAGGCCACCGCGACGGCGACCGGCGTCCGGGTCCGGGTCCGCAACACCGGCGACCGGGCCGGGCGCGAGGTCGTGCAGGTCTACGTGACGCGGCCGGACAGCGCGGTCGAGCGGCCCGAGCGCTGGCTGGGCGGCTGGGCCGCGGTCTCCGCCGGGCCCGGCGAGGCGGTCGAGGTGGACGTCGAGGTGCCCGAGCGGGCCTACCGGCACTGGACCGCCGACGGCTGGCAGGTCGAGCCGGGCGCGTTCACGCTGCTGGTCGGGCGGTCCGCCGGCGACACGCCGCTCAGCCTCGGAGAGCGCTCTCCGCACGTGGCAGAATGACCGCATGAGCAGACCGCCGACGACCCCGCCGACGTTGGAGGACGTGGCGCGGGTCGCCGGCGTGTCCCGCGCGACCGTCTCCCGGGTCATCAACGGCACGCGCAACGTCGACCGCCGGATCCAGGAGGTCGTGCGGGCGGCCATCGACCAGACCGGGTACGCGCCCAACCGGGCGGCCCGGTCGCTGGTGACCAAGCGGGCCGGCACGATCGCGCTCGTGGTGTCCGGCGCGGGCGACCCGGGCGAGGAGGACGCGTTCGCGGCCCGGGTGTTCTCCGACCCGTTCTTCGGGCGGGTGGCCAGCGGGGTGCTCGGCTTCCTGCGCACGCGCGGCGTGCACCCGGTGCTGATGGTGGCCGACACGGAACCGGCCCGCGAGGACGTGCTGGCGTTCCTGCGGCAGGGCAGCGCGGACGGCGCGCTGCTGGTCTCCACGCACGCCGAGGACCCGCTGCCCGCCCGGCTGGTGGAGGCGCGGCTGCCCGCCGTGCTGTTCGCGCGGCCCGCCCGGCCCGTGCCGATCAGCTACGTCGACCTCGACCACCAGGCCGGGGCGAGGCTCGCCGCCGACCACCTGGTGCGCCGCGGCTGCGCGCAGGTCGCGACGATCACCGGCCCGCTGGACGTGCCCGCGTCGCAGGACCGGCTGACCGGGTTCCGCGACGCCCTGGCCCGGCACGGGTTCCCGTACGTGCCGATCGCCGAGGGCGGGTTCACCTCGGCCAGCGGCGAGGCGGCCATGGAGCGGCTGCTGGCCGAGCACCCCGGGATCGACGGCGTGTTCGCCGCCAACGACCTGATGGCCCAGGGCGCGTTGCTGGTGCTGCAGAAGCACGGGCGGCGGGTGCCGGAGGACGTGGCGCTGGTGGGCTTCGACGACAGCGGCCCCGCGCTGTCCTGCCGGCCCCGGCTGACCACCGTGCGGCAGCCGGTGGAGGACATGGCGGCCGGGATGTCCCGGTTGCTGCTGGACCACGTCGAGGAACCGGGACTGCGCCCCAGGTCCGTCATCTTCGAGCCCTCGCTGGTCGTGCGGGACTCCGCCTGAACCGTCGTTGACGTCCTCGCAACATCGGCGTTACGCTCCGAGAGAGCGCTCTCTCAGCGCCTCCGGTGCCACGGAGGCACAGCTCCGGGCCATCTCGTGCCCCTTACCTCGTCAGGTAGGACCATGAGCTCTCCCCGTTCCCTGTCACGGGTCCTGACCGCCGCGCTGGCACTCGGCGTCGCCGCGGTGCTCAGCCCCGTGATCACCCAGTCCGCGCAGGCCGCCGAGTGCGGCACGACCAACGCCGCGCTGAACCGGCCGGTGACCGCCTCGTCCGTCGAGAACGGCGGGACCCCTGCCACCGCCGCGGTCGACGGCAACACCGGCACCCGCTGGTCCAGCGCGTTCGCCGACCCGCAGTGGCTCCAGGTGGACCTCGGCTCCACGCAGCAGGTGTGCCGCGTGACGCTGACCTGGGAGGCCGCGTACGGCCGCGCGTTCCAGGTGCAGCTGTCGGACAACGCGTCCACTTGGAACACCGTCTACTCCACCACCACCGGCACGGGCGGCGTGCAGACGCTGACCGTGGCGGGCTCCGGCCGCTACCTCCGGGTCTACGGCACGGCGCGCGCCACCGGTTACGGCTATTCGTTGTGGGAGCTGGCCGTCAACACCGAGACCACGGGCGGGGTCGTCATCCCGCCGACCGACCCGCGCAACCCGGACTTCGGTCCCAACGTGCTGATCTACGGCCCCGGCTACGACCGGGCCGCGATGCAGGCCCGGTTGGACCAGATCGCCGTCCAGATGAAGACCAACCAGTTCGGCCCCGAGCGGTACGCGATCCTCTACAAGCCGGGCGTGTACGACGCCGACGTCAACCTCCGCTTCTACACCCAGGTGGCGGGCCTCGGCCTGCGGCCGGACGACGTGCGGCTCAACGGCCACGTGCGCGTCGAGGCGGACTGGTTGCAGCAGGGCGACAACCCGAACAACCTCGGCAACGCGACGCAGAACTTCTGGCGGCAGGCCGAGAACCTGTTCGTCAACCTGCCCGCCGGGCAGATCGAGCGGTGGGCCGTGTCGCAGGCCGCGTCGTACCGGCGCATGCACCTGTCCGGCCAGGTCCAGCTGTGGAACGGCGGCGACGGCTGGGCGTCCGGCGGCCTCATCGTGGACAGCAAGATCGACGGCGTCACGGTGTCCGGCTCGCAGCAGCAGTTCCTGACCCGCAACAGCAACCTCGCGGGCGGCTGGAACGGCTCGGTGTGGAACATGGTGTTCGTCGGCTCGCCCGGCTCGCCGCCGCAGCACTTCCCGAACCCGTCGCACACCACCGTCGACACCACGCCGATCGTGCGCGAGAAGCCGTTCCTGTACTTCGAGAACGGCGAGTACAAGGTGTTCGTCCCGGCGCTGCGCACCAACTCGCGCGGCACGAGCTGGGAGGCCGGCGCGCCCGCCGGCCAGTCGATCTCGCTGGCGGACTTCTTCATCGTCAAGCCGGGCACCCCGGTGGCGACGACCAACGCGGCGCTGGCGCAGGGCAAGCACCTGCTGCTGACGCCGGGTGTGCACCGCCTCAGCGACACCATCAACGTCACCCGGCCGAACACCGTGGTGCTGGGCCTGGGCCTGGCGACCCTGTCGCCCGACACCGGCAAGGCCGCGATGGCGGTGTCCGATGTGGACGGCGTGAAGCTGGCCGGCTTCCTGGTGGACGCGGGCGTGCAGAACTCGCCGGTGCTCCTCCAGGTCGGCCCGACGAACTCCTCGGCCTCGCACGCGTCGAACCCGACCTCGCTGCACGACGTGTACCTGCGCGTCGGCGGTTCCCAGGCGGGCAAGGCGACGGTGTCGTTGGAGATCAACAGTGACCACGTGATCGTGGACCACACGTGGGTCTGGCGGGCCGACCACGGCGCGGGCGTCGGCTGGAACGTCAACACCGGGCGCAACGGCGTCGTCGTCAACGGCGACAACGTCACGGCGTACGGGTTGTTCGTCGAGCACTACCAGCAGTACAACGTGCTGTGGAACGGCAACGGCGGCCGGACGTACTTCTTCCAGAACGAGCTGCCGTACGACCCGCCGAACCAGGCGGCGTGGATGAACGGCTCCCAGCTCGGCTGGGCCGGGTACAAGGTGGCCGACCACGTCACCACGCACGACGGCTGGGGCATGGGCGTGTACTCGTTCAACCAGGCCGACCCGAGCATCCACACGGCCAACGGCTTCGAGGTGCCCAACCGGTCGGGCGTGCGGCTGCGCGACCTGGTGACGGTGTCGCTGGGCGGTGTCGGCACGATCGACAACGTCGTGAACGGCATCGGCGGGCCGGCGAACATGGCCACGCAGCAGCGGTACGTCGTCAACTACCCGTGACGACCGACGCGTGACGACCGCCCCGCCGGTGTTCCGGCGGGGCGGTCGTGCGTCCCGCGGCGGGCGCGCGCCCGTCACAGGTCCGGCACGGACCACTCGGCGCACTCCGCCAAGGACCCCTAGGGCAACGACCGCATCCGGCGGGTCCGACCGCTCCCCTAGCGCGCCGACGCCGGCACGGCGTTCGTCGGCATCCGCACGACGCGGAGGAAGGCGGGCAGCAGCCACGGCCGCCGCCCGCCGACCCGCAGCTTCCCCGTCAACGCCGCACGCGCCCGGCTCACCCGGCCGAACAGCACGAGGTGCAGCACGGCCGGGTCGAAGCGCACCCGCACGTCCACCGGCCCGCCGGGCTCCCCGACCGCCACCCGGCCCCGGTGCAGCACGAGCGTCACGGGCGTGGTGTGGCGGGAGCGGAACGCGACCGCGATGCGGCGGTCGCGGGCCGGTTCGCCGTCGAGCAGGCGGCCGACGTCGTGGCGGATCATGCCGACGATGAACAGGTCGAAGAACAGCGCGGCCTCGTGCGACGGGATGGCCCACGGCGCGCCGACCGCGCGGGCGATGTCCCGGCCGTGGACGAGCAGCTCGTTGACGAGGTGGGCGAGCACGCCCGCGACCGGCACGCGGGATCCGCCGAGCCACGGCACGGTCGAGTCCGGGTCGGCCCGCGCGGTCAGCTCCAGGATCGACCGGGCCAGCGACCGCAGGGCCGCCGCCAGGGCGGCCGGGTCGCGCTCGGTGAAGCGGCGCAGCGCCAGGTCGTTCAGGTGGGCGACGGTGTCCACGGTGACGGCGGGGATCCGCGCGGCGAGGACGGGGTCGGTCACGCCGCCGCCGGGCGCGAGCAGCGTGGTGTAGATCGAGGCGATGGCGGTGACGTGCGCGGCCGTGTCGGCGACCGTCCAGTCGGGGGTGGCGGCCGCGTCCGGGTCGGCCGCGAGGACGAGGTCGGCGAACCGCCCGGTCACGTCGGGCAGCACGGCGCGGACGGCGGACCACTGGTCGGACACGTCCACCCCCGGTCGTTCGCGCGACGGTGATCGGACCGTAGCAGCGCGGACGGCGCGTCGGTTTCTCCTCGACTGCGCTGTTCGCCCCTCACCGCAGCGCGGTCGCCACGAACTCGCGCACCGCCGAGCCGGTGTCGCCCGGCACCCACGCGACCGCGATGCGCAGCGGCTCGACGTCGGTCACCGGGCGCCACACCAGGTCCGGGTGGGCGTAGTACCCGGCCATCGACTCCGGCCCGAGGCACACCGCCGCGCCGGACGCGACGTGCTCCAGCATCTCCTCCACGTTGTCGTTCTCCGGGCCCCACACGGGTTCCGCGCCGTCCGGCCGGGGGTTGACCGCCCACCAGTCCACCCACTCCTTCGGCGCCTTGCGGGTCCACATCAGCGGCTCGTCGCGCAGGTCGGCGATGCCCACGGACCCGCGCCCGGCCAGCGGGTGGTCGCGGGCCAGGGCGACGTACCGGGGCTCGGTGGCCACCACCCGGAACCGCAGGCCGTCGGTGTCGGCGGGCAGCCAGACGAACGCCACGTCCACCAGCCCCTGCCGCAGCGCGTCCGGCTCGCCGCCCCAGTCGCACCGCTTCGGCTCGACCACCACGTCCGGCCGCCGCGCGGCGAACGCCGACCGCACCCGCCGCGCCACCTCGCCGCCGCCGGACGCCACGAACCCGACCCGCAGCACGTTCGACTCGGCCGCCGCCATCGACCGCGCCACCCGCACCGCGTCCCGCCAGCCGAACAGCGCCTCGCGCGCCCGCGGCAGCAGCTCGCCGCCCGCCGCGGTCAACCGGACCTCCCGGCCGGTCCGCACGAACAGCTCGACCCCCAGGTCCGCCTCCAGCTGCCGGATCTGCCTGCTCAACGCCGGCTGGGAGACGTACAGGTCCCGCGCCGCCCCGGTGAAGCTCAACCGCTCGGCCACCGCCACGAAGTAGCGCAGGACCCTCGTGTCCACGTCCGGAGGACTCATGCCGCGCAGCGTATTCGCCGGTGCGGGCCCGTTCCGGTGATCCCGACCCGGTCCACCGCCCCGGCTAGGCCGCGACCGCGTGCTGACGCTGCGGCGCGCGGTAGGCCCGGTCCCACACCGCTTCCACCGGCCCGCGCGGGAACCGGCGCATCCACCACGACGCGCCCGCCGGCAGCAGGCCGGAGACCAGCAGCCACACGCCCGCGGTGAACCACGGGCCGAGGTGGCCCCACCGCTGCGCCAGGCCGAGGCCCCACTGGTAGCAGAGCACGGACGCCAGGACGTTCTGCCCGATGTAGCAGCTCAACGCCGACCGGCCGACCGCGGTCAGGCCGCGGCGCAGCGGGCCCGCCTCGGCGCGCATCGCGTTGACCAGCAGGGTGATCCCGCCGAGCAGCCCGAACGCGACCAGCGGCGCGCACACGTACCGGTCGACGGCGAACCACGCCGGGCCGGCGAGCGTGGTGGCGACGTTCAGCGGCACGCCGAGCCCGAGCCCCCAGGCCACCAGCCGGCGCTGGAGCCGCGCGCCGCGCGGCGAGTCCTCCAGCGCGCCCGCCCGGAACAGCCGCGCGCCGGCCAGGAACAGCAGGGTGCTCAGGGGCAGCACGAGGAAACCCTCGGCGCGGAACACCGCGAAGTGCTCGACCCGGGCCTGGACCCCCGCCCACCAGCTGTCGCCGGCCGGCGCGAGCCCCGGGTCGCCGGCCGGCGCGAGCCCCGGGTCGCCGACCGCCGTGCCGCCGGTGAGCAGCAGCGCCGCGGTGATCAGGCCGACGACCGCCAGGTTCAGCGCGCCGGCGGCGGCCATCCAGGCGAGCTGGACCCGCGGGCCGCGCCCCACCAGGTAGGCCACCAGCACCGAGACGACCGCGTAGAACATCAGCACGTCGAACTCGAACACCAGCGCGTAGTGCAGCAGGCCCTCGAACAGCAGCAGCGCCGAGCGCCACAGGTACCAACCGGGCCACGGCCGGCCCCGCCGTTCGGCCGACCGGTGCTGGATCGCCAGGCCGATCCCGAACATGATCGAGAGCAGGCCGAGGAACTTGCCGTTGCTGATCATCTGGAGCAGCGCGGTGGCCGTGTCGCCCGAGCCCGCGCCGAAGTCCGCCAGGAAGCCCGCGGCCCCGCGCGGGTGGGTGAAGACCCACACGTTCGTCCCGAACGTGCCCAGGATCGCCACGCCGCGCAGCACGTCCAGCGCCGCTATTCGTCCGCTCATCCCTACCTCCCCCGTCTCCGTACCCGGTCGAAGGTAGGGCGAAAGGTCTTTCCCGATCGTCGGCCGAAGGTTCCCGGAAATGTCGCACCTTCGGACGATGGCGACGGCCGAACGGATGACACGACGACTGCGGCTGGTGAACGCGGAAGGTCACAAGTCCATACCGTGCGGATTTGGCCACACGAACGTAACCTCACGCGCCCGGCACGCAACACGCGGTTCATAGCTTCTCGGTTCACCTGCCCGAAAGGAGCTGCCGGTGCGTCCCAGAACCCTCAGCCGCGGCCTGATCGCCCTCCTGCTGCCCGCCCTGCTCGCGACGGCCTGCGTCGACGAGCCCGGCGGCGGCGCGGGGGCCTCCGGTGACGAGATCAAGGTCGGCGTCCTGCACTCGTTGAGCGGCACCATGGCCATCAGCGAGGTGACCGTGCGCGACGCGGAGCTGCTGGCCATCGAGGAGATCAACGCCAAGGGCGGCGTGCTCGGCAAGAAGGTCGTGCCGGTGGTCGAGGACGGCGCGTCGGACTGGCCCACGTTCGCGGAGAAGGCGCAGAAACTCATCTCGCAGGACAAGGTGGCCGCCGTGTTCGGCGGGTGGACCTCCGCGAGCCGCAAGGCGATGCTGCCGGTGTTCGAGCGGAACAAGGCCCTGCTGTGGTACCCGGTGCAGTACGAGGGGCTGGAGAGCTCGCCGTACATCTTCTACACCGGCGCGACCACGAACCAGCAGATCGTGCCCGCGCTGGACTACCTGGCCGGGCAGGGCACGAAGCGGATGTTCCTGGTGGGCAGCGACTACGTCTTCCCGCGCACCGCCAACAAGATCATCAAGGCGTACGCGGCGGCCAAGGGCATCGAGGTGCTCGGCGAGGAGTACACGCCGCTGGGCCACACCGAGTACAGCACGCTGGTCAACAAGATCGCCGACGCGAAGCCGGACGCGGTGTTCAACACCCTCAACGGCGACAGCAACGTGGCGTTCTTCAAGCAGTTGCGCGGTTCCGGCATCACGCCGCAGGACACGCCGGTGGTCTCGGTCAGCGTGGCCGAGGAGGAGGTCAAGGGCATCGGGCCGGAGAACGTGGCCGGGCACCTGGTGGCGTGGAACTACTACCAGACCACCACGACCGCCGCGAACGACGCGTTCGTCAAGGCGTTCCGGGCGAAGTACGGCGCGGACAAGGTGACGTCCGACCCGATGGAGGCGGGCTACAACGCGGTGCACCTGTGGGCGGAGGCGGTGAAGAAGGCCGGCACGACCGAGGTCGAGGCGGTGCGCAAGGCGGCGGGCGGCATCACGATCGAGGCGCCCGAGGGCACGACCACCATCGACGGCGAGAACCAGCACGTCGCCAAGACGGCGCGGATCGGCGTGGTGCAGGCCGACGGCCAGATCAAGGAGGTGTGGTCCTCCCCCGGGCCGATCAAGCCGGACCCGTACCTGAAGGGCTACGACTGGGCGGGCGGCCTCGGCTGATGGGCGCGCTGGCGAACCAACTGCCGATCGGGCTGAGCATCGCGGCCGTGCTGCTGCTCATCGCCCTCGGGCTGACGTTCACGTTCGGCCAGATGGGCGTGATCAACATGGCGCACGGCGAGTTCATCATGGCGGGCGCCTACACCGCGTACCTGTTGCAGGGCCTGACGAGCCAGTCGTTCCTCCTCGCGCTGCCCGTCGCGTTCGCCGTGGCCGGGCTGATGGGGCTGCTGCTGGAGTGGTCGCTGATCCGCCGGTTCTACGGCCGGCCGCTGGACACCCTGCTGCTGACGTGGGGCGTGAGCCTGGTGCTGCAACAGCTCGCGCGTGACGTCTTCGGCGCGCCGAACGTGCAGGTGACCGCGCCGGGCTGGCTGGTGGGCGGGGTGGACGTGCTCGGCGTCCGCCTGCCCTACAACCGGGTGTTCATCATCGTGCTGGCCGCGCTGTGCGTGGTCGCGGTGTGGCTGTACCTGACCCGGTCGCCCGCGGGCCGCCGGATGCGCGCGGTGGTGCAGAACCGGGAGCTGGCCGCCTACAGCGGCATCGCCACGGGCCGGGTCGACCGGTTCACGTTCCTGCTCGGGTCGGGCCTGGCCGGGGTGGCGGGCGTCGCGCTGACGCTCGTCGGCCCGGTCGGGCCGAGCCTGGGCACGTTCTACATCGTGGACGCGTTCCTGGTCGTGGTCGCGGGCGGGCTCGGCCAGCTGCGCGGCGCGGTGCTCGCGGCGGTCGCGCTCGGGTTCCTCAACGGCTACCTGGAGTTCTGGACCGACGCGAGCCTGGCCAAGGTGCTGGTGTTCGTGGCGATCATCGCGTTCCTCCAGGTCCGGCCGCAGGGCATGTTCGTGCTGAAGGGGAGGGCGCTGGTATGACGTGGGGTCGCGTGTCCCTCGTGGCGTGCGTCGTGCTGCTGGCGGTCGCGCCGCTCGCGCTCTCGCCGTTCCGGCTGGGGCTGCTGGCGAAGTACCTGTGCTTCGCGATCGTCGCCGTGGGCATCGCGCTGGCCTGGGGCCAGGGCGGGATGCTGACGCTCGGCCAGGGCGTGTTCTTCGGCCTCGGCGGCTACGCGATGGCCATGTACCTCAAGCTCGCGGAGGCCGGTCCGGGCGGGCTGCCGGACTTCATGGTGTGGAGCGGGGTCGAGGAGCTGCCCGCGCTGTGGCGGCCGTTCGCCAACCCGGTGTTCGCGCTGGCCGCGGTGGTGCTGCTGCCCGGCCTGGTGGCGTTCCTGCTGGGGCTGCTGGTGTTCCGGCAGCGGGTGCGCGGCGCGTACTTCGCGATCCTGTCCCAGGCGCTCGCGGCGGCGTTCGTGATCCTGCTGGTGGGTCAGCAGGGGCTGACCGGCGGCACCAACGGGATGACCAACTTCACCGGGTTCCTCGGCCTCGACCTCACCGACCCGAACGGCCGGCGCGCCGTGTACGCGATCACGGCGGTGGTGCTGGGACTGGTGTTCCTGGCGGCGAGGCTGCTGGTGCGCAGCCGGTTCGGCCGGCTGCTGGTGGCGGTGCGCGACGGCGAGGACCGGGTGCGGTTCCTCGGCTACGACCCGGCCCTGGTCAAGACGATCACGTTCACCGTGTCGGCGGTGATGGCGGGTCTGGCGGGCGCGTTGTTCGTGCCGGTGGTGGGCATCATCTCGCCCGCCCTGCTCGGCATCGTGCCGTCGCTGGAGCTGCTCGTCGGCGTCGCGGTGGGCGGCCGGTTCGTGCTGGCGGGCGCGATCGCCGGCGCGATCGCGGTCAACTACGCCAAGACCCTGTTCAGCGAGGACTTCGCGGAGGGCTGGCTGTACCTGCAGGGCGGGCTGTTCGTGCTGGTGCTGGTGTTCGCGCCGAAGGGCCTGGCGGGTCTGGTCGAGTCCGCGCGCGACCGGCTCGCGGACCGGCGGCGACGACCGGTGGAGGTGACGGCGTGAGCGCGTTGCTGGAGGTGCGCGGGCTGCGCGTGGTGTTCGACGGCTTCGCCGCGATCGACGGGCTCGACCTGACCGTCGAGGAGGGCGAGCTGCGGTTCCTGATCGGGCCGAACGGCGCGGGCAAGACGACGCTGATCGACGTGGTGACCGGGCTGACCCGACCGCAGTCGGGCAGCGTCGCGTTCGGCGGCCGGGAGCTGGTCGGCAGGCGGGAGCACCACATCGTGCGGCTGGGCGTCGGCCGCACGTTCCAGACCGCCACCGTGTTCGAGGAGCTGACCGTGGTGGAGAACCTGGACCTCGCGGACGGGTTCCGGCTGCCGCTGCGCAAGCTCCTGCGCCGGCGGCGCGGCGTGTCCGACGCGGTGGCCTCGGCGCTGGAGGCGGCCGGGCTGACCGCGCTGGCCGACCGGCCGGCCGGGGTGCTCTCGCACGGGCAGCGGCAGTGGTTGGAGATCGGGATGCTGCTCGTGCAGCAGCCGAAGCTGCTGCTGCTGGACGAGCCGGTGGCGGGCATGAGCCGGGCGGAGCGCGAGCGGACCGGCGAGCTGCTGCACCGGATCGCGTCCACGCACACGGTCGTCGTGGTGGAGCACGACATGGAGTTCCTGCGCCGGTACGCGCGCAAGGTCACCGTGCTGCACCAGGGCCGCGTGCTGCGGGAGGGCTCGGTGGCGGAGGTGCAGGAGGACCCGCGGGTCCGCGAGGTGTACCTGGGTCGGGCCAAGGGGGAGGCGGTGACGTGATGCTGTCGGTGTCCGGGGTGGACGCCGCCTACGGGCGGGCGCGGGTGCTGTTCGGCGTGGGGCTGGAGGTGCCCGCCGGGTCGTTGGTGTGCGTGATGGGCCGCAACGGGGTCGGCAAGACGACGTTGCTCAAGACGGTCATGGGCACGCTCACGCCCACGGCGGGCCGCATCGCCTTCGACGGGCGGGACGTCACGCGGCTGCCCACGCACCAGCGGGTGCGGGCCGGCATGGCGTACGTGCCGCAGGGCCACGTGTCCTTCCCCCAGCTCACCACCTGGGAGAACCTGCGCGTCACGCTGGAGGCCACCGGGCACCGCGACCCGGCGGCGGTGGACGAGGCGCTGGACGTGTTCCCCGCGCTGCGGCACCTGCTGCGGCGGCCCGCCGGGTTCCTGTCCGGCGGTCAGCGCCAGCAGCTCGCCATCGCGCGGGCGCTGATCACCCGGCCCCGGCTGCTGGTGCTCGACGAGCCGACCGAGGGCGTCCAGCCGTCGGTGATCGACGAGATCGAGGTCGCGATCGAGCGCCTGCACCGCGAGGCCGGGCTCACCGTGCTGCTGGTCGAGCAGTACCTGGACTTCGCGCTGCGGCTGGCCGACAGCTTCGTGGTCATGGACGCGGGCGAGGTCGTGCACGCCGGTCCGGCCGAGGAGCTGCGCGACGAGGAGGTGCGCCGGATGCTGGCGGTCTGACCGGCCCTACCGCCGCCGCGCCGCGGCCTGGCGGGCGAGCGCGCCCGCGCCCACGATCAGCAGCAGCGCCACCAGGCCCCACCGGCGCTGGTCGCGCACGTTGTTGTTGGTCGGCGAGATGGTCTGCACCTCGCGCTCGGGCACGGCCAGCTCCCGCGGCGCGGGCGGCTCCGCCGGCGGTGGCAGCTCCGGTGGAGGGGGCGGCGGTGGCGGTGGCGGAGGCGGTGGCGGCGACGCCGGCGGTGGTTGTTCCGGCGGGAACGTCGGCTCCGGCACGAACGGCTCGGGCTCCGGTGTGGTCGGCCTGGTGGTGGTCGTCGTCAGCCGGGGCGGCTCGGGTGTCGTGGTGGTCGTGGTCGTCGTCGGCGGCACGGTGGTCGTCGTCGTGGTCGGCGGCACCGTGGTCGTGGTCTTCGTGGTCGTCGGCGGCGTGGTGGTCGTGGTCGGCTGGGTGGTGGTGGTCGTGGTCGTCGTGGTGGTCGTCGGCGGCGTGGTCGTGGTGGTCGGCTTCGGCGGCTCCACCTCGGTCAGGCAGCCCGAGGCGTCGATGGTGTGCAACGCCTGCCGCACCGAAATCTTCGTGACCACGCCGCTGCCGTCCAGCGCCACCCGCCACAGCGTGCTGTGGCCGTCGTCGTTGTTGTTCGTGGCGTAGAGCGCGCCGTCCGGCCCGAGCGTCACCGCGCCGTAGCTGCTGCCGCCGGGCAGCCGCCCGGCCCCCGGCACCTCGCTCGTCCGGCCGGTGCGCGGGTCAATGGCGACCACCACGGCGCGGTGGTGCTGCGCCGCGACGCCGTAGAGCCGACCGTCGGCCGGGTTGACGTCGAAGTCGTCGACGGTCACGCCCTCCCACTGCCACAACCACGCCTGGTGCACGACCTGCCCGTAGGTCGGGCTGTCGGGGTCGATGTCGACCGAGTTCAGCCACGGGCCGGCGCGCACCACCAGCCGCTCGTCCACCACCGCGCCCGCGGTCGCGTCGCGCAGGAGGTTCGAGGGCGGTGTCGGCTCGCCGACCACCCGGCCGTCGCGGTCCAGGGCGACGAGCCCGCCGCGCTGGTCCACGCCGTACACGAGGTCCTGCCGGGCGGAGAACCCGATGGCGTTCACCCGCACGTCGAGCGCGCCGAGCGAGGTCGTCTCCCCGGACGGCAACTGCACCCGGAAGACGGTCGAGGGGCCGTGGGCCCCCGCCTCGACCTGGATGACGGTGCACACGACCTGCGCGAACGCCTCGATCATCCGAACCGCTCCACGGCGGCCTCGAAGGCGTCGGGCGTCACCCCTGCGCCACCGCCGAACGGGTTCTGCAACTGGTAGGTCGCGTACAGCAGCAGCGTGATGGTCGCGGCCAGCGTGGCCACGATGAGCACGTGCGTGCGGATGCGCGGCCCGCCGAACAGCAGCGGCAGCATGATGGTCAACACGCTGCCCGCCACCAGCACCAGCCACACCACCGAGCTGACCCCGCCGCCCGCCGCGTCCAGCCGCTCCTGCCTGGCCTGGTAGACCTGCCAGAGCTGGTTCGCGGCCTCGGTCTTGCGGTCGACCTGCCACTCGTCGTCCGTGGGCGCCTCGGCCACGACCCGGCGGAGCTGGTCGAGCTGCGACCAGCCGGCCGACTGGAAGTCGCGGCCCTCCACCATGCCCGGCCACTCGTCGTTGATGACGGACTCGGCGTACTGCCGGGACAGCTCCCGCACCCGCGCGCCGGTCTCCTCGGACAGGGCGTCGCTCGCCCAGGTGGCGGCCACGAGCCCGTCCGCCTCCCGGTACGCGGCCTGGTCCGCCTGGCTGACCCCGTCGAACAGGGCGATGAGGACGAACGCCACCAGGACCGCGTGCAGCCCGGCCACGATGGTGAACACCTGCCCCGCGGCCTCGTTGTTGGCCGAACGGCCCTCCAGCTCGCCGTACCTGCGGATCAGGTAAGCGAGGACGGCGGCCACCACGGCCGCGCCGGCGACCCACAGCAGACCTGTGAGATAAACGCTCATCAACGCCCTTTCGTCACTTGCGTGAATTCCACAGATCCGCCGATTTCACTCCTAGGGAAGCTAGTGAGCGACTCGATCCGGTGAGAAGGACGTTCATCCGAGTGCCATGGAATACCAGACTGTCAGGTGATAAGGACGCGCCGATGCACCGCGCGGCGGCCGAGCAGCCCGCTGGAATGCGGGGAGATCCATCCCATCGAGCTAATGAGTTAGACCGATGGAGTTATTTTCGCTGTGACGTACCGTCGCCAATAATCCGGAATCGGCGTTCACGCTGCGGACACCCCGCGCCCCGACCGCCCGGGGTCAGGGTCGGCGCGGGCCGCCGAGCACGACACGGGCCAGCACGTCGGGGCGCAGGATCGACGTCGGCGGCTGGAGGAGGCCGATCGTGCGGATGAACGCGGTGGCGGCCGCGGGGTCGTGCGTGGCGACGCGTTGCAGCCGGGCGACGTAGCGGTTCAACGCCCTGGTGGACCACGAGCGGTGGCCGGGGATCTCCGGCAGCGCCAGGTCGCCGAGCGCGTTCAGCCGCCACACCGGGTCGATGATCCGCGCGGCGGCGCGGAAGAACCGCGGCGCGAGGTCGTCCGGCCCGTCCCGCAGGCACTTCCGCAGCGCCTCGGCCTCCAGGGCGGCGACCGTCATGCCCTGGCCGTAGATCGGGTTGAAGCTGCACAGGGCGTCCCCGAAGACCAGCAGGCCGCGCGGGAACCGGCGCAGCCGCTCGTAGCGGCGGCGCAGGCTGGCCGGGAAGCGGTGGGTGCGGATGGCGGTCAGCGGCTCGGCGGCGGCCACCGCGTCCTGCACGTCCGGCGGCGCGGACCGCTTGAGGAACGCGAGGAACCCCGCCTCGTCGGTGGGCGGGTGGTCGCCCGCCATGCCCACCTGGGTGACCATCCAGCGGCCGTGCTCCTGCGCGGCGAACGCGAACCCGGTCGTCCGGCCGGGCACGGGTCCGACGAGCGTGAGCCGGTCCGGGAACGGCGCGGCCGGGCGGACCAGCCGGCTCGCGTAGACCATGTTGACGTCGATCCGGTCCTCCGCCGGGGTGGGCAGGCCCAGCGACGCGAGCCACGACCGCGCCCGGCCGGACCGGCCCATCGCGTCGATCACGAGGTCTGCCGGCAGCACCTCCTCCGCGCCGTCGCGGGACACCCTCGCCCCGGTCACGCGATCGCCCTCGACCACCGGGCCGACCACGTCGCAGCCGGGCACGAGCCGCACGCCCGGCAACTCCGCGACCCGGGCGCGCACCGCGCCCTCCAGCATGGGCCGGGTCGTCTGGACGTCGGACGCGCCGGTGTCGGTGCGCGCCAGGGTGTGGCCGGCGAGCACGAACCGCGCGTCCAGGGTGAAGCCGACCGGGACCGCGCCCGCCGCCACCAGGTCCGCGGTCAGGCCGGGGAACATCTCGTCGAGCGCCTGCTTGCCGCGCAGCAGGATGGTGTGGAAGTGCCTGCCCTGCGGCACGCCCCGCCGGTGCTCCCCGTCCCCGGTCAGCGGATCGCGGTCCACGACCGTGATCCGGTCGTAGGAGCCGACCAGCGCCCGCGCGGCCAGCAGGCCGCCCATGCTCGCGCCCAACACCACCGCATGCGTCATCCGGCGACTGTGGCAGTTCCGGGCCGCCGCGCGCTTATCCGGGCATGCGGTTCTGCCTGTCGGGTGATCCCGCCCCGCGGGCCGGGCGGTTCGGTCGGGGTTCCGACCGGCCCCGCCTCGGGTGCGGGCAGGGCCGGTCGGGTTCGGCCGGGTTCGTCAGAAGGTGAGCCGCCAGGCGTCCACGTACCCGGTGTCCTGGCGGTAGACGTCCTGGACCTTGAGCCGCCAGGTGCCGTTGGCCGGTTCGGACGACGCGTTCACCGTGTAGGTGGCGACCACGTCGGGCGCGCTGGAGCTGCTCGCGCTCTTGAGCCGGTAGGTGGAGCCGTCCGGCGCGACCAGGTCGATCACCACGTCGCCGCTCCAGCTGTGCCTGATCTCCACGCCGACCTTCAGGGTGGACGGCGCGTTGCCCGCGACGCCGCTGACCGTGACGTCGCTGTAGACGGCCGCGCCCGCGTCCGGGATGGCCACGTCGGCGAGGTTCTCGAACACCTTGCCGGGCGGCTGCGGCGTGCCGCCGAGGTCGGCCGCGGCCTGCGCGATGGCCTCGGCGAACGTGCTGACCTCGGTGTAGACGCCGGGGTTGTCCGGCCGCGCGCAGCCGTTGCCGTGGCTGACGATGCCGACCTGCACCCACGCGCCGTTGTCGTCGCGCCGGAACATGGGGCCGCCGGAGTCGCCCTGGCAGGTGTCGACGCCGCCGCCGAGCTTGCCCGCGCACAGCTCGGCCGCCGGGATCAGGTCGGCGTAGTACGGGTCGGAGTTCTTGCACGTGGTGTCGTCGATGTAGTCGACGTTCGCCTTGAGCAGGTAGCGGGACTGGCCGCCGTTCTCCCGGGTGGCGCCCCACCCGGCCACCGTGAACACGCCGGTGTTGTAGGCGGGGGTGGTCGCGATCGGCAGCAGGGCCGCGCCGGTGATCGGGCCGGCCAGCTTGACGATCGCCCAGTCGCCGCCGGTGGACGTCGGGTAGGTGGGCGAGCGGTGCACGTAGGTGGACGTGCGGGTGACGCGCGAGGCGTCCTGGAGGTCCACCACGCCGTAGGTGGCGGTGATGGAGGTGTTGTTGCCGGTGCGGCTGACGCAGTGCGCCGCGGTCAGCACCAGTTGTTCGGTCAGCATCGAGCCGCCGCAGCCCATGGACAGGCGGACCATCCACGGGAACTCGCCCTTGGCGGCCTGGGCGCCGCCGACGACCATCGGCGTCGGGTCGCCCGCGTCCGGTGGCGGTGGGGCGGCGGTCGCCTGGCCCGCGAAGGCGGCCAGGACGGCGACGATGCCCGCGCCGAGGGCGAGCGTCTTCCTCACGGTGTCGCGCACGGTCTGTCCTTCCCGCGCCCGGCCGGGGTCGTGCTCGCAGGGGTGGCCGGACGTCGAGATCGCAGGGAACTACCCAGCCGCCCCCTCTGCCGGCGACTCATCGTGCGTGGCGGAAGGCTTGCTCACAATCCGACGATCGACGGGAGTTCCTCCGCCGGCGGCCATCGCTGCGGGAACGCGGTGCGGGGGGTCACCCGATGGTCGACGCGACGACGGTCGGGGCGGCCGCGCCGAGGAAGAAGACGCCCTTGTAGCCCGGGGTCTCGAAGCCGGCGCTCGGGTTGCGGCGCAGGGTGGACGTCTCCACCGCCAGCGTGCCGGTGCGGTCGTTGCTGACGAAGAAGATCGCGCCGCCGCCCTCGTTGGCCTTGTTGTCCTCCACGACGCTGCCCGCGAGGCGGACCGTGAACGTGTTGCCGTCCGCGTGGATCGCGCCGCCGCTGCCGCCGCCCGGCGTGCCGGGGCGGGCGGGGTTGGCGCCGTGGCCGACGGCGGAGTTGTTGCGCAGCACGCTGTTCAGCACGACCCACGACACGCCGAGGCCGCTCAACGCGCCGCCGTTGGCGCACCGGCCGCCGTCGAACGTGCTGCCCACCACGTGCACCGGCAGGCCCTGCGACCGGCCGACCACGCGCAGCGCAGCGCCGCCCAGGTCCGGCCCCGTCGCGCCGCACTCGTTGCGCAGGAACGTCGAGTTGACCACCTTCACCCGCCCGCCGCGCACGAACACCGCGCCACCGCCTTCGGCGGCGCCGGCCGCGTTGCCGTCCACCAGCGCCAGGTTCTGGATCGTGAGCCGGGGGTGGTCCTGGTCCTGGCAGTGGGACGTGGTGATGCCCAGCGCCTCGTCGCACGTGTTCTGGTACAGGATGCGCCGCTGCCCCGCGCCGCTGAGCGTGACCAGTCCCCCGCCGTCCAGCACGACGTCCGGCGCGGCGTCGTTGCGGACCTGCGCGGTCACGGTCATCGTGATCGTGACCGGGTCCGGGCCGCAGTCGAACGTGATGACGCCGCCGGCCGCGACCGCCGAGACCACCGCCTGGGAGGTGCAGCCCGCCGGCGTCCCGTCGCCGATGACGCGGGTCGGGCGGGACGTGTCGACGGCGGCGGCCTCGGGCGGCACCGGCGCGCCGCCGTCCGGGTTGCCCGCCGGCGGGGGTGTGAAGCGGCTCGTCGTCGTGGTGGTCGTGGTGGTCGTCGTGGTGGTGGTCGTCGTCGTTGTCGTTGTGGTGCCCGTCGTCGTGGTGGGCGGCGGGGCGGCGGTCGGGGACGACGTGCACCCGGCCAACACCAGCAGGACCACCAACGCACGACGCGGCATGCGGGCGACCTTAACGTGCGACGGCGGGCCGGCCGACTTGACTTCCCCAGGTGTGAGTGGTTGATTACACCTCATGCCTGCCGCGAGCGCTCGCCGACTGTCGACCGCCGAGGAGCGCCGCGAGACGGTCCTGCGCACCGCGCTCGGCGCGTTCGCCGCCCGCGGCTACTACGGCACCACCACCGGCGAGGTCGCGAAGTCCGCCGGCATCTCCCAGGCGTACGTCTACCGGCTGTTCCCCGACAAGGAAGCGCTCTTCCTGTCCGTGGTGGAGCACTGCTTCGCGCGGATCAGGGAAAGCCTCGCCGACGGGGTCGCCGCGGCCGAGGGCAGCACGCCGGAAGCCGTCCTGCACGCGATGGGCGACGCCTACGCCCGCCTGATCGCCGAGGAGAACACGCTGCTGCTGGTCCAGATGCACGCCCAGTGCGCGGCGATCTCCGAACCGGCCGTGCGCGAGGTCGTCCGGCGGGGGGTGGCGCGGATGGTCGAGTACGTGCGCGCCCTGTCCGGCGGCGGCGAGGAGCAGGTGCAGGAGTTCTTCGCCCGGGGCATGCTGTGCCACCTCGTCATGGCGGTGGACGCCGACGGCGTCGACGCGCCCTGGGCCAAGACGCTGGCCCAGGGCATCCGCCACTACTGATCCCCGGTGCTCAGACCCCGGCCGGGCACGGCGACGGGAGGGCGGCGGCCGCGGCGGAGGCCGGTTCGGTGACGGGTGGGCCGTAGGAGGCGGGCCGCGTCCCGCCGCAGGAGTTGACCCAGTGCACGCCCTGGTACTCGTACGTGAAGAACAGGTACTCGGTCCCGACGGCCAGGCTCGGCAGCCCGCACGCGGCCACCTGGTCGTAGGTCCGCACCTCGACCGCGTCGGCGACCTGCCCCTTGTACTCGACGCCGACCCGCACCGCGTAGCGGTACCGGTACTGCTGGGGCTCGTGCACCTTCGCGGTCACCAGGCCGGTGAACACGTAGGCGGCCCGCGCGTAGCGCTGCGGTTCCTGCTCGCCCGGCACGCACTGGCAGGCACTGGCCGAACCGACGGTCACGGCGGTCAGCAGCCCGGCCACCAGCGCCAGCACACCGGCCGCGCGGGTCAGGTGACGCAGGAGCACCATGGGACACCTCCGGAGGTGGAGCGGACATCCGTCACGGCGGTGTCCTCCACGGTAGCCGCCGGGGAACGCCGCCGACCACGGCCGCGCGCAGGCCGCCTGCTCCGTCGAACAGCCCAGCACCCGGTGGCGGAACAGCGGACGCGTCACGTGCCGGACGCGGGCCGGCGGTACCGGTGCGTGACGTCCTCGCCCTCGGGCAACACGGCGGCGAGGTCGACCCGCACCCGCCGGGGCACGACCTCGGTGCCCGTGCCGAACGTGACCGGCATCGGGGCGCCCGGGGCGGCGAGGTCGTTGCGATGGCGTCGTTTCAGCGCGTTCTCCGCGGCGACGACCGCCTCGTGCCGGGCCGCGAGGACGTGGACGGCCGACGCGCCGGCCCGCAGGTGCGCCCGCACCCGACGGTCGTCGCCGCGGCCGAACTTGTGCACCCGCCCGAAGCGGACCAGGTAGAGCAGAGCCGGGTCGTCGCGTCGGGCCCGGTGCGTGCGCGAGCCGGGTTCGGGCGGGCAGGCGGCGCACTCGGTGCGCCCCTTGCGGAGCAGGCCGATCGTGCCGCACGCCTCGTGGCGGCCCCACGTGCCCATGGAGGTGGAGCGGGTGCGGACGCCGAGCCACGGCAGCCCCCACACGTCGCCCGCGAGCAGCGTCCACCCCGGCCGCCGGTGGGCGTCCAGCTCGTTCGCCAGTGCCGTGGCGGCCACGAACTCCGCCGCCCCGCGCACCGGAACCGGACGCCGGGCGTCGAGGTCGAGGAACTGGCGGATCCGCCCGGTGTGCCCGCCGGCGCGCAGCAGGTCGGCGGCCAGGCCGAACACGGGCAGGTCGGGCGCGCTGCGCTCGTCCAGGCAGACGTGGCAGCGGACGTGCCACCCCGGCCGGAACGCCCGTTCGGCGCCGCAGCGCAGGCACCGGTGGAACTCGATCGCGGGCAGGGCGAGGAGGAGTTCCATCGAGCCGGTGGCGATCCGCGCGCACGGCGGGCAGTGGGTGAACCACGCGACCGCGACGCCCTTGCCCGGCACGGGATCGCCGCAGTTGACGCACGTCCGCACGACCGGCCGCCCCGCCGTCACGCGTACCCGTCGAAGGGCTCGAACACCCGGTCCCGCGCGGCGAGGTCCCAGCCCAGGACGTTGCGGTCGCTGCGGCTCGTGGCCAGCTCGCGCACCACCGCCGTCATCGACCGCCTCGTCCGCGTCCAGCCCGCGACCGGGTTGCCGCTCAGCCGCACGACGTGCCACCGGTCGGGATCGGGCGTCCACGGCAGCCACCCGAGCAGGCCGCCCGCGGTGTCGTCGGCGAACGGGACCACGCCGCCCGGTTCGGGGAACGGCGGGTAGGAGTCGAACTCGTCGCGGTGCCGCCCCACGACCTCCCGGGCCCGCTCGAAGTCCTGCACGACCCGCGTCAGCGACGTGCGGCTCTGGACCGGGTTGAAGATCCGCAGGACGTCCCGCACCAGCCCCGAGGGGAACCGGGCCATGAACCGCTTGTAGTCGGCGGGCAGCGGCGTCCGCAGCCGGCGCTCCACCTCCTCCCAGCCCACCCTCGGCGTGACGGAACCGGACCACCCCAGGGCGGACGCGGTCTCGTCCACCAGGTCGCGCACGGCGCTCATCGGAACACCGACCCCCCTTCGATGATCACCGACGCTACCGCGAACCCGGCCCGCCACCACGGGTTTCGGCCGAACCCGTGCTCCCCACCGGGATGATGGGGGCACGGGTTCGGCGTCGGTCAGCCGTTCGGCGTGGTGATCACCGAGAACGTCGACCCCTGGCTCGCCAGGCGGGCGCTCAGGTCGGTCAGGATCGTGTCGATCGGCACGTAGTTGTTCAGCTCACCGGCGTAGCAGGCGCCCGACCGGGACTGCTGGCTGCCCTCCAGGATGCCCAGCGCGGTGTGGTCGACCTGGCTGAACAGCGGACCGCCGCTGTCACCGGCGCGGGCGCAGATGTCGGTGTTGATGCCGACGTCCGTCGACAGCACGCGACCGCAGCGGGTGCCGACGAGGTAGCCCTCGCCCGCGCCGCTGTCCACCGAGTCCGGGTAGTTCACGGCGCTGGAGCCGGAGCCCGACGCGCACACCACCCAGCCCGCCTTCACCTCGGCGAGGCCGTGCACGCCGGTGATCAGCTCGTCCACCGACGTGGCCTGCTGGCCGCACGGGGTGTCGGCGTTGCTGTCCGCGCCGCCGTTGCGGCAGTACTTCAGGACGCGGTTGCGGTTCGTGTGGCTCTCCAGCCACGTGTTCGCCGCCGCCGCGTCCACGTAGGGCAGGGCCGCGTAGTCGTACGGGTAGGAGTTCTTCTCGATGCCGTGCTGCTGCAGCACCGGGGTGCCGTTGTGCTCGGTCGGCGTGTTGTTGGTCTTCGTGGCCATGCAGTGCCCCGCGGTCAGCACCCACGCCTTGCCCGGGTGGCCGCCGCCGGTCGACCGCAGGTTGAAGCCGGCCGTGCAGCCGCCCCAGGTGCCGTTGTCCCGCTTCATGTCCAGCCGCAGGCCGCCCCGCATCGGGCCGTGGTTGGTGCAGTAGAGCGGGTGGCAGAAGCCCCAGTCCACGTTCGGCGTGGACAGCGGCTCCGGCCGGGGCAGCACGGCGGTCCGCACCGCGACGCCGGTCTCGGCGGCGAGCGCGCGGCGGACCGCCTCGCCCTCCTGCGCCCGGGCCACGGACAGCTTCTCCTGCGCCACCCACGGGCGCTCCCACACCACGACCTCGTTGTCGCGCTCGTTGACCGCGGGCAGGTACACCGCGTCGGAGCCCGCGCCCACCCCGGCCGCGATCCGCTCCTTGGCCGCGGTCAGGTCGGCCAACGAGTGCCGCACGGCCTGCGTGCGGACGTGCGCCCGGTCGGGCAGGTCCTCGAGGTGCCGCCGGGCCGCGGCCGGGTCGGTCATGGCCACGACCAGCACGCCGGCCGTCTGGTCGAGCCACATGCCGCCGTACTCGGCGGGGTTCTCCTTGCGCAGCACGCCGTCCAGGCGCACGGCCTCCTGCTGCAGTTCGAGCCGGCGCAGCGCCTCCCGCTCGCCGACGCCGTAGCTCTCGACCAGGTACCGCACGGATTCGGCCACGGCGGCCGGGTCCAGCGTCGTGCGCGCCACCGGCGCGGCGGAGGCTCCCCCGGTCGTGCCCAACGCGGTCGCCGCGACGACCAGCGAGGCGAACAGGGCCCCCAAGCCCTTGGCTCTACCCACGACATCTCCTTGTCAGGTGGATGGGAAACATGAGCATTCAACAGGTCGTGAACGACTCACGGTGCGGAATGCCCGCCGGGCGGGACACGGTCGAGTAGTCCTACTCACCTCTTCCATGCCGCGGACCGGGCGTTCGGTTGTCCTCAGGCGTCCAAGAAGGGGATCAACTGCTCCTCCTCGGCGGACAGGTGCGCCTCCAGCTCGTCGATCAGCTCGTCCACGTCCGCGCGCAACGTCCCCGCGTCACCGCGGTCGAGGGTCTGCCGGAGGCGGTCCAGCAGGGCGGCGATGCGCTCGTGCTCCTCGCCGAGCCGGTCCAGCGTCGGCGCGAGGTCCGGGAACCGCTCGCGCAGCGCGGGGAACGTGCCCGTGTCCTCGGCGGTGTGGTGGAACCGCAACCCCTGGCACGCGGTCAGGCAGTTCACCTTGAGCTGCGCGCCCAGCACGGGCCCGGCCGCGGCGACCTCCCGGCGGATGATGGCCAGCTCGCGGCGGAACGCGTCGTGCACGAGCTTGAGCGCCGCGCCCCAGCCGGACGCGTTCGGCGGGCCGCCCGAGACCTGCTTCAGCGCCACGACGGGGATCCGCCGGGTCGTCCTGGCCTGGTAGGCGGCCCACCCCGGATCGGACTCGACCGCCCGCGCCCACAGCTCCTCGCGTTCCGCCCCGGTCAGCACGGTGGCCTCCGCCTCGTACGTGAAGACGCCGTCCTCCACGGTCACCAGCGGGGTGGCGACGAGGTTGTGGAACCAGTCCGGGTGGCGGGGCGCGCCCGCCGCGGACGCGATCACGACGATCCGGTCGCCGTCGGGCAGGTAGGCCACGGGGTTGGTGTGCCGGGCGCCGGTGCGCGCGCCGGTGGTCGTGAGCAGGATGAGCCTGCCTCCTTCGAAGGGGCCGCCGACGCGGCCCGCGTTGGCGCGGAACTCCTCGATCACCTGTCGGTTGAAATCCATCTGCGGTTCGACTCCTGATTCCGGGCAAGACTGATTCTGGGCACGACCGGACGACCACGGGTGAAATGCGCCGTGGTTTTCGGTGGAGGTTTTGTGAAGACGCGCGGGCACGGCGGTCCGCACGGGGACCGCGACACGCGCGGCGCGGCGTCGAAGCGCCCGGGTGTGGGTGGTGCCCGGGGTCGGGTGCGTCGCGCCTACGTGCGCGGAAACCCGGGGATCCCCGGTGTGCGGCGGCGGGCCCCTGGCCCACCCGGCGGTCAAATCCCGGCCGGGTGACTCTCTCGCTCGTGGCCCAAGGCCGACCCGGCAGTCACGGGCGCGACTTTATCCGGTGAATGCGCGGTCGGGCAACTCCGCATTTCGCGCGGTGGTCGGCCGTGCGCAATTCCGGTGGTTCGGTCGCGGGGACCGCCGCGGCACGGCGGTCCCCGGTCGGGCTCAGGCGCGCATGACCGTGGCGATGGGGATGCGCGCCGCCCGCAACGCCGGCACCAGGCCGCCGAGGACGCCCGCCACCAGGCCCGCGATCACCCCGGCCACGCCGGCCTGCCACGGGAACGCCGTGCCCTCCAACGACGGGAACCGCGACCCGAACAGCTCCAGCGCCACCTTCAGCCCCACCGCGCCCGCGCCGATCGCGAGCGCCGCCGTCAGCAGGCCGGTGAGCAGCGTCTCGGCCAGCACGATGCCCGCCAGCAGCATCCGCGGCGTGCCGACGGCCCGGCGCAGCGCGAACTCCTCGACCCGCTCGCCCACGGTGGCCAGGCCGACGTTGAGGATGCCCGCCACGCCGATCAGCAGCACCAGCGCCGCCATGCCGAGGAAGATCCAGCGCATCAGCGCCAGCTCCGTGGACATCCGCTTCAGCGTCTCCACGGTGTTGACGTGGATGGTGTCCGCGGCGGCGCCCGCCGCGACCAGCCGGGCGCGCAGGACGTGCTCGACCTCGTCCGCCGTCGGCGACATCAGCACCTGCAGGCCGGGGCCGTTGCGCCCGCCGGCCATGCTCGTCACCGGCAGCCAGTTCAGCAGCTCGTCGGCGCGGACGTAGGCCGCCGGCTGGTAGCCGCCGTCGTTCACCACGCCGATGATCCGCGGCGTGGGGTTGGACGTCGCGCCGTCGACCCGCATCTCGGCGGGCACGTGGTAGCGGGTGAACGCCTTCGCCGCCTCCTCGTTGAGCACGATCCCCGGCGCCAGCGACGGCGCGCCGCCGAAGTCGAGCCACCGCCCCTGCACCGGGCGGTACGGCCGGAACTGCCGGATGTCGCCGGTCAGCCCGACGAGCTGCAACTCCACCGCCTGGCCCGCCGGGGCGCCCGCGTCGCCGTCGGACACGGGGTAGCAGCCGGACTCGTCGCACCGCATCTGCGGCCCGCCGTAGCCGGGCTGGTCGATCGGGCCGCCGCCCTCGTTGATCGGCTTCACGCCGGGTTCGCCGATGACCGCCCGCGTGGTGGTCATGGCGACCGCGTCGGTGCGGCCCTCCAGCACCTCCAGCGCCACCGGCACGTTCCGGCCCTCCGGCGCGAGGTAGATCTGCCGGGTGCCGTCCTTGCCCTGGTACATCTCGACGTCGGCGAGCATGGCCCGGTTCGCGATCTCCGCGCCGGCCTGCACCACGACCACGGCGAGCACGCCGAGGAACAGGCTGACCATCGACAGGAACGTGCGCAGCTTGCGGGCCCGGATGCCCTGGCCGCCGATGATCAGCGACGACCGGAGCCTGCCCGACAGCCTCATCACGCGACCACCCGCTGACCGGCCGGGCGCAGCAGGCCGTCGGACAGGTGCAGCACCCGTCCCATCTTCGCCGCGTGGTCGTGGTCGTGGGTCACCAGCACCAGCCCGCAGCCCTGCTCGGTGGCCTGGCGCAGCACCTCGACGACCAGGTTGCCGGTGTCGGTGTCCAGCGCTCCGGTCGGCTCGTCGGCCAGCAGCACGCGCGGCTCGCGCACCAGCGCGCGGGCGATCGCGACGCGTTGCTGCTCGCCGCCGGACAGCCGGGGCGGCTTGTGCTTGGCCAGGTGGCCGATGCCCACCCGCTCCAACGCCGCGAGCACCTTCGCCTTGCGCTTGCGCCGGGGCAGCCAGCCCTGGCCGTTGACCAGCGCCATGGCCACGTTCTGCGCCGCCGTCAGGTGCTTGAGCAGGAAGAAGCGCTGGAACACGAACCCGAACTCGGCGCTGCGCAGCGCGGCGGCCTTGCGCTCGGGGATCCGGGTGATGTCCCGGTCGCCGAGCAGGTACCGGCCGCCGTCGGGCCGGTCGAACAGGCCGATCAGGCTGAGCAGCGTGCTCTTGCCCGAGCCGGAGCGACCGAGGATGGCGACGCTGTCGCCCGGGTGCACGGTCAGGTCCACGCCCGCGAGGATGGTGCGCGGCTCGTCCTGCCCCTTGAGGGTCTTGGTGACGCCGGTGAGCTGGATCAACGGCGTCGGCGGGGGGAGGGGCTGGGTGGTCACTTGCGCCCCGCCTCGGCCTCGCCCGGTCCCGCGGGCTCGCCGGGCGGCAGGTTCGGGCCCGGCACGGCGAGCGTCTCGTCACCCGTCAGGCCGGACTTGATCTCGACCACCTTGCCGTCGGTGAGGCCCAGCTCGACGTCGGTGGTCTGCTTGGTCCCGTCCGGACCGACCACGTCGACCTTGCCCTTGCCCTGGCCGCCCGCGACCGCCTCGACCGGCACGACCAGCGCGTCCTGGGCGGAGGCGGTGACCAGCTCCAGGGTGGCGGCGGCGCCGTTGATCAGCTTCACGTCGGCGGGCGCGGTGCACACCAGGCGCAGGCCGGTCGGCTCGGAGGGCTGCTGCGGTGTTTGCGGCTGCTGCGGCACGGGCGCGTTCGTGGCCCCGGCCCGGGCGTCGTCGTCCGGGTCCGGCTGCACGGGCGGCGGAGGCGCGGGGACGGTCCCGGCCGGCAGCGCGGCGATCGTGCCGAGCAGGGCGCACGGGAACGGGCCGGGGCCGTTCTTGATCTGCGCCTGCACCGTGCCCTGCGCGGCGTCGGAGATCCGGTACGCCTGCTCGCCGTCGATCTCGGCGACGATGCCGTAGCCCGCGTACTTCGCCGACGCGATCGGCATGCCCGCGGTGACCGTGGCGCGGTCGTCGACCAGGCGTCCGCCGAACGTGGCGCCGGCCGGGACCTCGACGTTGTTCGGCTTGCCGTCCTGCCAGACCGTCGCGAACCGGGTCGGTCGGGTCGGCGTGGCGGTCGGCTCCGGCACGGTCAGGTACCGCACCTGGCCCGCGACCGGCGACACGATCCCGAACAGCGGGTTCATCGTGACCTTGCCGGTGAGGCTGACCTTGTTGGTCAGGTCCTGCCGGGTCGGCTTGGCCGTGGTCTGGACGGTGCCGCGCGGCGCCAGCTCCGGGTTGAGCGGCTCGGCGCCGTTCGACGTGCACGCGGCCGCGGTCAACACCACCGCGGCCAGTCCGCACGCGCGGACGAGGGCGTTCATGGACACCGATCCCCCCACTGCGAATCCCGTTCGGTTTCGCCAATTTACCCATAGGACGCGAACGGGGTGATCGGGGTTGCCCGGCCGGGCGATCTCAGGGCACGGCGTGCAGGTTGCCGTCCGCGCCGGCCAGGCACCGCGCCGCCCCCGCGCCGCCGGTGACGAACTCGGTGACGCAGCGGCCGAGCTGGGCGTGCGCGGCGGCGTTCGGGTGGAACGACTGCTGGGCCAGGTGGAGGCCGATCGCGTCCAGGCCGCCCGTCACCAACGCGTACGGGTCGACCGTCAGCCGCCGCTGCCACTCGCCCGCCGGGTTGTCGCCCTTGCTGCACGCCTCGCGGTTCTCCGTGGCGCGGGAGAAGTCGAGGAACTTCACGCCCGCCCGCGTCGCCACGCCGCGCAGCGCCTCGGAGAGCTGGGGCACCGCGACCGTGCGGCCGTACGCGGCGTCGGCCAGGCGGAGCGGGCAGCCCTGGGGGCCGTGCAGCAGGCGGTCCATCTTCTCGGTCACGGGCGAGGCGTAGGACGTGAGGACCAGGTCGTAGGCGGAGGGCGCGTAGCCGGCCTGGGTCATCGCGCTGCGGACGTCGCGGAGGGCGGTCTCCACCTTCGGGGCCATGCCGGCCAGGCGGGCGGGCCACTCGCGTTCCAGCGCGGAGCGGCAACTCGGGCCGAACGGGTTCACCCACGCGGCGACGCAGTCGACCATCGTGTCGGCGAACCGGACGTCGTCGTTCGCGCCGACCTGGACGAGGACCGCGGTGACGCGGTACTGGCGGGCGATGTCGATCAGGCGGCGGGCCTGGGAGCCCTCGGTGTAGTGCGTGGTGTCGGCGAGGGAGACGTTCGCCGAGTCCGCGCCGGAGCAGGCGAGGTTGAAGGTGCGGTCGGCGAGCTGGGTGCGGTGCACCATGGCCTGGGTGGAGCGGTGGCACCAGTTGCCGTTCTCGCCTTCGGTGCCGGGTTCGTAGGACCCCGCGCCTTCGCCGGACATCGCGCTGTCGCCCAACGAGACCACCGCGGTCTGCCGATCGTCCGCCGCGCCGGTTGCCGCCGGCGCCGCACCGCCCGTCGGGGTGGCACCGGCCGTCGGGGTGGCGAGGACCGTCGCCCCGGCGAGCAGGAGCACACCAACCACCGCACCGACCCTCATCCGCGCCTCCTCGGCGTCCTGGGCTGATCGTGCTCCGTCCGGCGGGACGTGCTCCGACCGTAGGGCGCGGGTGGCGCTGCGACAACGTCCGATCGGCTGGTTCCTCCGCGCCTTCGGGTGCCCGCAGGACGTGATGGTCTACTGTGGACCGGGGGGCGGCGGTCGACTGTGGCCGGGGTGGCCGTGATCGTCCGTGGCCGGGGTCGCCGAAGATCACCCGAACGAGCGAACCGATCGTGAATGGAAAATTCGCCGGAACTTCCGGCCGGCGGTTTTCGTTGCCGGGAAAGAAGGAGGCGGCAAGGCGCGGCGGGCGTGGGCTGCGTCGGGGTGGGCGAGATTGGGAGTGGAAGTGGGCGAGGTTGGGATGGGCGAGGCTCCCCGCAAGACAGCGGTTGGCAAGCCGCAAGACAGCGGTCGGCTGGCAAGACAGCGGTCGGCCGAGATCAGCACCCTGATCCGCGTGGCCCCGTGCGGCGTCGATCGGGAACCCGATCCGCGTGCGGGAACCTGATCCACGTGGCGTCGATCAAGGACCTGACCCCGCGCGGAGCGGACGTGGCGTCGATCGCGACGTGGCGTCGATCGCGCCGGCGGCGGCTGGACCCAGTCGCAAGGCTGCTGCTCGTGCCCACCCACCGGGCAGCGGCGAGCCGCCCGTCGGTCGCTCGACTTCGCGCGAAGCCTCGCCGACCCTCGACTTCGCGCCGACCCTCGACTTCACGCTGAGCCTCGTCGACCGGAGCCTCGCCGACCGGTTGGCCGACCCGCTCCTCACTGTTTGGCGGCCGGCGTCACCCCGATGCGGCTGCTGTCGAGCATGCTGCCGTTGAACGTGGAGATGGCGAACTGCGCTTCCGCCGCCGTGCTCATCGTGACGTTGCCGTACCTCCGCGAGACACCCGCGCTGTCCGTGGCGATGGTGCAGTCCGTCACCTGACCGCAGCTGCTGAACGTGTTCCTCAAGGTGTCGACGGTCGTGTTCACGCTCAGGTTGCTCACGTACAACTTCGTGCCGGCCACCCGCGCACCTCCCCGGTAGGTTGCCTTGGCCGCGACCGCCGGTCGTGCCGGCTGCCGGAGCCCGCCACACCACTGTCCCGGCGGCGCGCGGAGTGGTGCAACGGTGTTCACTGGGATGGGCGCGGAAGGCGGCGGCACCCGCCTGGCCGCGAGCCGCGCCCGACCATGTCAGTCCACTGAGGACGGTTCGCCCGGCGCCCGACCGGCCGATCGTGCGCGATGCCCGATCGGCATGCCGTGCGGCACGGACCCGGCTTGGGTGGGCTCGGGCCGGTGCAAGGACCCACCGGGTGGCGGGGTGCGGGGTGGGATGGGCACGTCGGGGTCGGGTCGGGCGAGGGCAGGGTTAGGGGGTGGGTCAGGCCGGGGTGGGGGCGGGCTCGGTGTGGACGGTGACGGAGGCCAGGCGGGGGACGGCGCGCAGCAGGTGGCGTTCGACGTCGTGCGCGATGCGGTGCCCCTGCTCGACGCTCAGCGCCGCGTCCACCGCGATCGCCAGCTCGGCCCGCAGCACGTGGCCGGTCCAGCGCATTCGCACCCGGTCGGCCCGCACGACGCCCGCGACCTGGGCGGCGGCTTGTTCGGCCAGGTCGACGGAGGCCGGGTCGACCGCGTCGAGCAGGCGGCCGAACACCTCGGCCGCCGCGTCGCGCAGGACGAACAGGATGGCGACGGTCATGCCCAGGCCGACCAACGGGTCGGCGGCGGGGAAGCCCAGGGCGACGCCCACGCCGCCCAGGACGACCGCCAGTGACGTGAAGCCGTCCGTGCGGGCGTGCAGGCCGTCGGCGACGAGGGCGGCCGATCCGATTTCGCGGCCCACGCGCATGCGGTAGCGGGCGACCAGTTCGTTGCCCACGAAGCCGATCGCGCCGGCCGACGCGACGAGCCACAGGTGGCGCACCGGTTGGGGGTCGAGCAGGCCGCGCACCGACTCGTACCCCGCGTAGACCGCAGAGGCGGCGATCACCAGCACGATCACGACGCCGGCCAGGTCCTCCGCCCGCCCCAGCCCGTAGGTGAACCGGCGGGACGCGGCGCGGCGGCCCAGCACGAACGCGATGGCCAGGGGGACCGAGGTCAGGGCGTCGGCGAAGTTGTGCACGGTGTCGCCCAGCAGGGCGACCGAACCGGTGATCAGCACCAGCGCGGCCTGGGCGACGGCCGTCGCGAGCAGGGCGACGAACGACACGACGAGTGCCCGCACCCCGCGGCGGCTGGTCTCCAGCGCGGTGTCGATGCGGTCGGCCGCGCGATGTCCGTGCCCATGGCCGTGACCATGCCCGTGCCCGTGCCCGCCTGCTTTGCTCATCACGGCTGTCACCATACCTGCGCAGTCACGCAGATACGCAACCAAGTAGGCTGAACCCATGCACACCGCGCTGCCGGACTTCGACATGCCCAACGACGAGCAGGTCCACCTGGCGGCCGAGTCGTTCCGCCTCCTGGCCGACCCGACCCGGATCAAGGTCCTCTGGGCCCTGCTCCAGGGCGAGTCCTCCGTCGCCTGCCTCGCCGAACTGGCGGGCGCGGCGCCGACCGCGGTCAGCCAGCACCTGGCCAAGCTCCGCCTCGCCGGTCTGGTGAAGGGCCGCCGCGAGGGCACGTTCGTCTACTACTCCGCGGCCAACGACCACGTCCGGTCCCTGCTCGCCCAAGCGCTCTTCCACGCCGACCACGTCGACCGCGACCTCCCGCCGGCGGAGGACGCCGAGCAGGAGGTCGCGCACCACAGGCGCCAGGCGAACCGGAGGCGTTGACCCGCCGCGAGGGGATCGCGGCCGTTTCACCCTTACGTCGCAACGATTTTGGCATATCAGTGCAGCTCAACGGGTATCCGAAGCTCCCCACCGGTTCGACGAGGAGCAGGATCATGGGCATCACCACCCTTGGCCACGGGAGGCGTGATGGCGCAGTCGCGTGACCTGATCGACATCCGCAGCGGAGACCTCTTCCACCAGCCCGTCCCCTACGGCCTGGTGTACCCGACGTGCACCGCGGACGGCGAAGCGCCGCCCAGCCAACGCGGCCGCACGTGGGAACACCTCACCGCGTCCGGCCGCGTGCTGCAACCGGTCTCCCGGTGAAGCGCGGCAGCAGTCCCCCGACGGGGCCGCAGGCGACCGCCTGCGGCCCCGTTCCCGTCACGCGCACCGCGCTCGGCCGATAACGTCACGCCCCGGAGCGAAGGGGGCGCGACGTGATCCTCGAACCGTTCGACCCGTGGCGGGCCGACGAGGCGGACCTGGCGGGATACCACCGGGTCATGCGGGACAGCCTGGCGGTGGACGAGCCGGGCGAACCGGCGCCGACGTTCGAGGACGTGGTGGCACGGTTGCGCAACCCGTTCCCCGGTGTCGGCCCGGCGGGTTTCTGGGTGGTGCGCGACGGCGGTCGGATCGTCGCGTACGCGTACGCGCGGTTCCCCGAGGACGAGAACAGCCACATCGCGGTGGCGACGGTGGTCGTGCACCCGGAGTCACGTCGTCGGGGCGTCGCCACGCGGGCGCTCCGCGCGCTGCTGCCGGAACTGCGGCGGCGCGGGCGCACGGTGATCGAGGACTGGCGGCTCGTGGAGGGCGCGGTGAGCGCCGAGTGGGCCCGCCGGCTGGGCTTCAGGACCGTGCGCGCGGTCGTCTCGATGTCGATGGAGGTCGCCGACGCGGACCGGTCGCGGTGGCCGGTCGGCCTGCCGCCGGGCTACCGGGTCGTCCGGTGGTCGAACGAGACGCCCGAGGAGGTCGTCGCGTCCTACGCCGCCGCGCGCAGCGCGATCCACGACGCCCCGATGGGCACGACCGAGTTCGTCAATCCACAGTGGACTGTCGAGCGGATCCGGCGGAGCGAGGCGGGGTTCCGGGACGACGGGGTCGAGCAGCGGGTGGTGGCGGCCGTGCACGAGGCCACCGGCGAGGTCGTGGGGCTGACCGAGGTGGTGGTGTTGCCGCGCGACCCGGGCACGGCGCACCAGGGCGACACGGCGGTGCTCGCCGCGCACCGGGGTCGCGGACTGGGCCTGGGGTTGAAGGGCGTGATGGCGCACTGGCTGGTGGAGGACCACCCGGCCCTGGAGCGGACGCGCAGCTTCACGCACGTGGACAACGAGCACATGATCCGGGTCAACCACCGGCTCGGCATGGTCACGGAGCGCACCGAGTTGGTGGTCGCGCACGACATCGACGCCCTCATCGCCAGGATGGGATGACCGACGCGGTCAGCCGGACGGGGCGCGGGGTCAGCCGGCGGCGAGGAGCCGGTGGTCGTCGTGCACGAGGCCGAGGCCGTCCACCCACCGCGCCACGGCGGCCGGGTCGGGGCGGACCGGGCCGCGCAGCCGGGCCAGCACGAACGGCGGTTCGGCGCTGTCGCTCTCCACGGCGAGCGACCAGCCGCGGGCCTCGTCCCACAGCAGGGCCACGTCGCGGTCGGCGAACCCGGGCAGGTGGCCGTCGAGCGCGAGGTACGCGCCGAGCCCGCTGCCGTGGTTCTGCAGGCAGGAGGACTCGCCGCTGAGGCCGAGGGCGCGGGTCACCCGCGAGACGTAGGACAGCACCGCGCGCACCGCGTTGTCGTCATCGAACTCCCAGTCCACCTCGCACCACCGTCCGCCCCCGTAGTTGTCGTGACCTGGGGGTAACCCGATCGCGTGATTTCGAAACCCGAACGTTCGGATTGTTGGATCCGCGCAGGTCAGGGCGCTACCGGGCCGGGTTCGCGGTGCAGGGTGACGCCGAGCCAGTCGACCGAGTCCCGGGTCGGCCCGGCGGGTGGGGCGGCGACGAAGTTGGCCGCGTCGTCGACGCTGCCGGTCCCGTCGTAACGGGCGGTCAGCGGGTACGGGAACACCGGCCGGGTGCGGACCACGCGTCCCCCGGCGTCGCGGCCGGTGGCGATGATCCGGTCGGGTGCGACGCCGTCCTCGACCCACGCGAGGAGGTCGCGGATCGGGTCGACGCCGGTGAGCCGGTCCCCTCCGCCGCAGTGGTGCAGGCCCGGGACCATGAACACCCGCGCCCAGGAGCGGAGGTCGCGGTCGCGTCGTCCCAGCCGTTCGTAGTAGTCCAGCAGGGCGCGCGGCGGGACGCCCTCGTCGGCCCAGCCGTGCCAGAGGAGCAGCTTGCCGCCCGCGTCCCGGAACTCGTCCAGGTCGAGGCTCATGGCGTTGCCGCGCACGCCCTCGACGTTGACGCGGGCGAACTCCTCGGCGGTGAGCCCGACGTCGGCCAGCGACGAGCCGGGCTCGCCGATCGGGTAGGCGAGGTTGGCCAGGTAGTGGTCGGCGAGCAGCGCGGACACGGAGTCGTGGGCGGTGGGCGCGATCCAGCTCCGCCAGCCCAGCTCGGAGCCGCGTTCCTGGCCGGCCGGGTAGAGCCGGCGGCCGGCGGGGTCGCGGGGTCCGGCGTAGAGGCGGCGCACGACGTCGAGCTGCGCAGGGGTGAGGCAGTCCTCGACGCCGGGCGCGCAGCGCAGCGGTTCGGGGTCGTAGTCGCACCGGCGCGGGTCCTCGATGAGGCCGTCCACCAGGCCGTCGATGCGGTCGCAGTGCCGCACGACGGCGGCGTGCAGCAGCGGGAGCCGGTCGGCGGTGAGCACGGGCCGGCCGTCCGCGCCGAGGTTGGTGCGGGCGAGCCACGCCTGGTAGAGCACGAGCGGGCTGTGGTAGTTGGCGGGCGCGCCCGCGATGACGCCGTCGAAGTCGTGCGGGTACCGCTGGGCCAGCAGCAGCCCTTCGCGGCCGCCGTTGGAGCAGCCCGTGAAGTAGGAGAACGCGGGCGGCTCGCCGTAGAACGCCTCGATGACGCGCTTGGCGGCCAGGGAGACCACGTGCGGCGCGCGGAACGCGAAGTCGTCGCGGGCGGCCTGGTCGTCGGCGGCCCACCGGGTGTCGGCCGACCGCACCGCGCCGCGCCCGACGTGCCCGTCGTCGGTGGTGGCGACCGCGAGGCCGCCGATCTCCGGGCCGCAGTCGGGGAACCCGGGCGTGGTCAGCTCGCCGCAGAACCCGCCGCAGCCGTACTGGAGGTAGCGGCCGGTGTAGGTGGTGGTGGGCAGCTTGAGGTGGAACCGGACCGCCGGCTCGACGTACCCGAGCACGGCGCAGTGCGCGCGTTCGACGCCGTCGGGCACCGGCTCGGCCTGCGTGACGTGCGCGCGGGTGCCGGGCAGCTCGTAGCGGCCCACCAGGTCCGAGCACTCGGCCACGGGCCGGTTCGGTCCACCCTCCTCGGCCGGCGAGGCGGCGATGATCGCGGCCAGCAGGGCGGCGACCAGCCCGAGGGCCACAACCCACCGGAACACGCGCACCTCCTCCGCGCCCATTCTGCCGATCCGGGTCGGGCGGTCGGGGCCGCGGGGTGGTGTCGGGTCAGGGACGCGGTGTGCGGACGGCGACTGCGGCGAGGTCGTCCAGGTACCCGGCGGTGAACCCGCCGGCGACGTTCTCCGCCTCGGCGATCACCACGGTGGCGCCGTCGACCAGGTCGGAGTCGTAGTTGTGGGCGGTGAACGGCACGTCGGCGATCCGCAGCAGCGAGCCGGGCAGCGGGGTGATGTCGCCGGTGCCGTGGATGTCCTCGACCCGTTTGAACTCGCGCGCCCGGTCGCGGTCGGCGAACTCGACCCAGGCGAGGAACACGACGGCCGTGCTGCCCCGGTCGTCGGTGACGGTGAGGAGCATCCGGTCGAGCGCGACGCACGGCGCGGCCTTCAGCAGCTCCTGCACCCGGCCGAACGAGTGGGACACGCACTCGGCGTCCTCCCGGGTCGCCCGGTCGACCACCCGCAGGCCCTCGTCGCGCCACAGCTCGTCCGGGTCCGCGGGCGCGGCCAGGCCGCCCGCGCCGAAGGCCACCACGCCGGCCACGGCGGCGGCCGCGATCACCCCGCCCGCTCCCACGCGTCGCCACCTCCACCGCCGAACCCGTACCGGTCACCCACTGGTACCCGGTTCGACGGTAACTCCCACCCGGGGAAGCGGACAGGGTTCGGCGCGGCACCGGGACGACGGGTGATCGCCGGAACGGGCGGCGACCCGGGGCCGGGCTACGAGCGGAAGGCCGTGACGACCGCCGCCATGTCCACGCCGCCGCCGACCCGTTCCGCGGCCTCCCGGTACTGCCCGTTCAGCACGCGCATCAGCCGGTCGTCGGTGCCCGCCTCGGCCATCGCCGCGACGATCAGCTCGCTGTCCTTGACCGCGCCGTCCAGCCCGAACGACGGCGGGAACTCGCCGTCGATCATGGACCGCCCCTTGACCTGCGCGTACGTGCTGTCGACCGGGCCGCCGGCGATGGCCTCCAGGAACGCGTCCGGGTCCAGGCCCAGGCCGCGGGCCAGGGCCACGGCCTGCGCGGTCGCGGCGGTGATCGACAGCACCCACGAGTTCGCCGCCAGCTTGAGCCGCTGGCCGTCGCCGGGCCGCTCCCCCGCCCACACGGTGCGGATGGCGAGGGCGTCGAACACCGGCGTGACGAACTCGCGCAGCTCGACCGGCCCGGCCGCCAGGACCGTGAGCCTGCCCTGCTCGGCCGGCGCGCGGGTGCCGAGGACGGGCGCGTCGACGTACGGCACGCCGTGCGTGGCGGCCAGCTCGGCCAGGTGGCCGGTGCCCTCCAGCCCGACCGTGCCGCACTGCGCCCACACCGCGCCGTCCTCGACCGACGGCAGCGCCTCGGCCATCACCCCGGCGGTGGAGTCGGCGTCGAACAGCATCGTGATGACGACGTCCGCGCCGACGACGGCGCTCTTGGGGTCCTCGGCGACCACCGCGCCCTCGTCGGCGAGCGGGCGCGCCTTGGCGACGCTGCGGTTCCACACCACGACGTCCAGCTTGGCCCGCAGCAGGCTCCGCGCCATGCCGGCGCCCATCAGACCCGTTCCCAACACCACCACGCGCATGGGCTCAAGATTCCACCACGGGCGGCGGACCGCATCACGAAGGCAGGTAGCGCGGCGCCCGGCGGGCGTCGGCGGCGCGCTCGAACGCGGCGGCGACGCGCAGCACCTCGGCGTCCCGCCCGTGGCCCGCCATGAACGACACGCCGATCGGCAGCGGCCCGGCGAACCCGGCCGGGACGGTGGCGTTCGGGTAGCCGGCCACGGCGGCGGGGGTCGAGGAGCCGAGCAGGTAGTCGTCGCCGTCGCCGTAGTCGGTCCGCCACGCCGGGCCGTTGGTCGGGGCCATGACGACGTCGAGCCGGTGGGTCGCGAGCACCTCGTCGATCGACCGGCGGGCCAGGTCGGTGGCGGTGCGGCGCTGTTCCCGGTAGGCGGGGTCGGTGAGCGGCGGCGCCTGCTCGGCCTCGAGGAGGATCTCCTGGCCGAACCGGCTCAGCTCGACCGGGTCGGCCTCGTTGAACGAGATCAGCTCGGTGATCGTCCGGGGCGCGCCGGGCCGGGTCCGCAGGTACCGCTCCAGGTCGTGCTTGAACTCGGCGACCAGCGCCGGGAACTCGGCCGCCTCCACCCGGGCCTGGTAGGGCAGCTCCACGTCGACCACGGTCGCGCCGGACCGCCGCAGCACCTCGACCGCGGACTCCACGACCCGGTCCACGTCGGCGTCGAGGCCCGCCTTGCGCCACACGCCGATCCGCTTGCCGCGCACGGACGCGGTGTCGAGGCCCGCGGCGTGGTCCGCGCCCCCGCCCTCCAGCGCGGACATCAGGATCGCGGCGTCCACCACGTGCCGCGCCATCGGGCCCGCGGTGTCCTGCCGGGACGAGATCGGCACGATCCCGTCGCCGCCGACCCGGCCGAGGGTGGGCTTGAGGCCGACCACGCCGTTCTGCCCGGCGGGGCACACGATCGACCCGTCGGTCTCGGTGCCGACGGCGACCTGCGCCAAGGACGCCGCCACCGCCGCGCCCGAGCCGGACGACGAGCCGCACGGGTTGCGGTCGAGCACGTGCGGGTTGTGGGTCTGCCCGCCCACCGCCGACCAGCCGGAGGTGGAGGACGTGGAGCGGAAGTTGGCCCACTCCGACAGGTTCGTCTTGCCGAGCAGCACCGCGCCGGCGGCACGCAGGCGGCGCACCAGCGCGGCGTCGTCGCGGGGCGGCACGAGCAGGGCGCGCGATCCCGCCGTGGCGCCCATGGTCCGGGTGTCGATGTTGTCCTTGAGCAGCACCGGGATGCCCTCCATCAGCCCTTTCGCCCGGCCTTGCCGACGCCGCCGGTCGCTCTCCTCGGCCTGGGCGAGCGCGTCGGGGTTCACCGCGACCACGGACCGGACCAGCGGGTCCACGGTCCGGATGCGGTGCAGGTAGGCGCGGGTCAGGTCCACCGCGGTGAGCGTGCCGTCGGCCAGCCGGCGCTGGAGCTGCGGGATGGTGGCCGCGTCGAGGTCGCCGACCGGTCGGGAGCGGGCGTGGGCCGGCGGTGCGACGACGAGCACGCACAGCAGGGCCGTGAGCAGGGTGCGCATGGGCTCACCACAGTCGCGCGCCGGGTCGTGGTCAACCCGCCGTTGGTCGGCCGCGTCGACTCGTACCGGGTCGGGCGATCCCCGTTCGGGGTCCGGTCGGCTCACCCGTCGGCGGACGCCTGCCGGACCCGGGCGTGCAGCCGTTCGCGGATCTCGTCGGGGGTGTAGGCGCGGCGCTTGCGCTCCGCGCGGGCGATCACCACGCCGGTCGCGGCGACGCCCGCGACACCGGCCAGACCGAGGAGCTTCCACCAGCGCACGTGCCTAGGCTACCGGGATGGCGGGAACGAAGATCGGTCTGGACGAGGCGGTCGAACTCACCCGAACCGGCGACGTGTGGCTGTTCCGCGGCCAGTCGGTGGCCGACCGCGCGATCCGGGTCACCACGAACAGCCCGGTCAACCACGTGGGCATGACCATCGCGGTGGAGGACCTGCCGCCGCTGATGTGGCACGCCGAGCTGGGCCGCTCCCTGCCGGACGTGTGGACCGGCACGCACCACCGGGGCGTGCAGCTGCACGACCTGCGGGACGCGGTGCTGGTGTGGGCGCGCCGGTACGGGCAGCGGGCGTGGCTGCGGCAGCTCGACCGGCCGACCACCCGGGAGGAGGACGACGCCGCGCTCCGGGCGGTGGCGCGGCTGAACGGCACCCCGTTCCCGTCCACGGCGCGGCTCGCCACGAGGTGGCTGCGCGGCCGGCTGCCGACCCCGCGCAAGACCTCGGACGCCGCGCTGGAGACCGCGTACTGCGCGGAGGTCGTCGCGGTGACCTACGAGGCGATGGGTCTGCTGCCCGCCGGCCGCCGGGCGAACTGGTACGACCCGGGCCGGTTCTGGAGCGGCGACGAGCTGGACCTGCTGGGCGGGGCCCGGCTGGGCGAGGAGATCGCGGTGGAGATCCCGGCCGGGATCACGTGAACCGGCCGTGCCGGGCGCGGGACCGCCCTACCATGCGAGCGGTGATCACCCGTTCAGGTTTGGCGCTGGTGGCGGTCCTGCTGGCCGGTTGCGCGCCCGCGGCGGACGTGCCCGAGCCGCGGCCGGGGACCGGGCTCCTGGGCGCGCTCGCGCTCGTGCGGGCCACCGACGAGTCGGCCGTGCTGGTCGAGTACGGCGACGTGGCGGCGGTGCGGGCGCTGCTGGCCCGGGACGCCGACCGCTTCGGCGCGTTGCGCGGCTACGGCTACTCGGGCCTGGCCGGGCACGGGCACGTGCTGCCCGACCTCGTCGGGTTCGACCCGGCGCAGGCGGCCACGGCGTTGCGGGTCGGGCAACCGCCGGCGTGGGCCGCCGTGCTGCGGATGGACGTCGACGTGGCCGCCGTGGACGGCAAGCTCGCCGCGCTCGGGGGCCGCCGCGCCGACTCGGGCACCTGGATCACCGCGGCGGACGACGAGCTGGACCCGACCGGCCCGCTCGCGGAGGCCGGGATCGTGACCGGGTTCCAGCGGGTGCGGGTGGAGGCGGGCTCGGTGAGCCACGCGCCCAACGCCGAGTCGCTGGCCTGGGTCACCGAGCCGCCGGACGGGAAGTCCCTGGCGGCGGACCCGATGGTCGGCGAGCTGGCCCGCTGCCTGGGCGAGGTGTCGGCGGCGTTGATCGGCCGGCCGAGGAGCGGGCTGCCGCTGGCGGCGGGCGTGCGCACGACCCCGGACGGCGGGACCACCGAGGTCGTGTGCGTGCCCGACGAGAACCCCAACGCGCTCATGGACCTGGTGCGCACCAACCTGGAGACCGCGCCCTGGTCCGGGCTGCTGCCCGGGGCGTCGGTCGAGCGGCCCGACGACCAGACCGGCCTGGTGCGGGTGCTCGCGCCGACCCCGCCGGACGCCCGCGCGGGCCGGGTGCTGACGGCGTTCCAGCGGGGCGAGCTGCCCGGTCTGGCCGGCTGACGGCGTTCCGGCGCGGCGAACCGCCCGACCTGATCTGCCGACGGTGTTCCAGCGGGGCGAATTGCCCGACCTGGCCGCTGACGGCCGGTTCAGTCGAGCCGCTGCGCCGCCCGCGCGCGACGGGCCGCGACCGCCGACCCCGACTCGCGCCGCGCCATGCGGCGCAGCACCGCCGGCGCGACCAGGAACCCCGCCACGGCCCACGCGCCCAGCACCAGCGCCGTCTCCGCGTGCCGCCACGACCCGGCGACCTCGGCCGCGGCCACCGCGTCAGGAACGCGCGCCGCGGGGTCGAAGCCCACCGTCGGCTCGTCCAGGAACAGCAGGTCCGGGTGCCCGACCAGGCCGACCGCGACGTCCACCCGACGCCGCTGCCCGCCGGACAGCGTCCCGAGCCGCGCGAGGGCCCGGTCGGCGAGGCCGATCAGCTCGTCGGGGTCGAACACCCGCTCCCGGTAGGGGCGGTGGAGCAGGCCAGGTAGGACAGCAGCTCGCGGGCCCGCCACCGGCCGTGGTCGCGCCACGACTGCAGCACCACGCCGAGCCTGGCCCGCCACGCCTCGTCACCGCGGTCCGGGCCGACGCCGAGGACCCGCACGTCGCCCGCCGAACGCCGGCGGAAGTCCTCCAGGACCTCGACGGTGGTGGTCTTGCCCGCGCCGTTGGGGCCGAGCAGCGCCACCACCTCGCCGGGTCCGACGGTCAGGTCCACCCCTCGGAGCACGTCGGTGGGGCCGTACCGCATGCGCAGGCCGCGCACGTGCACCGCGAGCGGTTCCCGCTGGTTGTCACCGGTTTCATGGCTTCAACCGTATCGTTGAAGTTCTTGGTTGAAGGTTGTGCCGACCGACCGCAGGCCAGGTCCGTGGAGGTTCCGGGTAACCTTCAAACACCCGGTGAACGTGGAGGCTTCGCGGTGGGACTTCGCCCGGTCGACCTGGCCCGCGCGGCGGGCATCTCGGCCCAGCAGGTGCGCAACTACCTCGACGCCGGGGTGCTGCCGCCGGCCGAGCGGTCCCCGGCCGGGTACCGGCGGTTCGACGAGCGGCACCGGCAGGCGTTGACGACCTACCGCGCGCTCGGCCGCGGCTACGGGTGGGACGCCGCCAAGGCGATCATGCGCGCCGTCCACGCCCGGTCGCCGGACGTGGCGCTGGCGCGGGTGGACGCCGAGCACGCCGCCGCGCACGAGCAGCGGCTGGCGCTGCGGGCGACGGCCGAGGCGTTGGAGGCGGTGGCCGGGCACCCGCCGGACACCGTGCCGCGCGCCGGGCTGCGGGTCGGCGAGCTGGCGGCCCGGCTGGGCGTGCGGCCGTCCGCGCTGCGGGTGTGGGAGGCGGCGGGGCTGCTGCTGCCCGGCCGCGACACCGACGGGTACCGCCGGTTCGGCCCGACCGACGTGCGGGACGCGCGCCTGGTCGCCATGCTGCGGCAGAGCCGCTACCCGCTGCCGTCGATCAAGCCGATCATGGACGAGTTCCGCAGCTCGGGCGGCGCGGAGGCGTTGCGCGCGGCCGTCGCCGCGCGCGAGGCCGACCTGGGCCGGCGGGCGAGGGCGATGCTGGAAGCCGCCGCCGCCCTGCACGGCTACCTGGTCAGCCCGGCCTCGTAGGCGACGATCGCGGCCTGGACCCGGTTGGCCACGCCGAGCCGCTGGAGGATCGCGCTCACGTGCGCCTTCACCGTGCCCTCGACCAGGTCGAGCCGGCGGGCGACCTCCTGGTTGGACAGCCCCTCCCCCACCAGCGCCAGCACGTCCCGCTCCCGGCCGGTCAGCGCGGCGACCCGCCGGCGGGCGTCGTCGCGGCGGGTGTGCCGCCCGTCGCGCAGGCCGGCCACGACGCGGTGGGCGATCCTCGGCGACAGGTAGGCCGCGCCGTCGGCGACCGCGCGGACGCCGATCAGCAGCTCGCGGGGGTCGGCGGCCTTGAGCAGGAAGCCGTCGGCCCCCTCGCCCAGCGCCCGTGCCACGTGCTCGTCCTCGTCGAACGTCGTCAGCACGAGCACCGCGGTCCCCGGCGCGACGCGGCGCAGCTCCGTCGCGGCGGCCAGGCCGTCCAGGCGGGGCATCCGGATGTCGAGGAGCACGACGTCCGGCCGGTGGACCAGCGCCAGCTCGACCGCCTCGCGCCCGTCGGCGGCCTCGGCGACCACTTCGATGCCCGGGTCGGTGCGCAGGATCGCCTTCACGCCGGCGCGGACCATCGCCTCGTCGTCGGCCAGCAGCACGCGGATCACGCGCCACCCCGCTCCGGGATGCGCGCCGTCACGGTGAACCGGCCGCCCGCCGCGCCCGCCGTCACCGTGCCGCCGAGCAACCGCACCCGTTCCGCCAACCCCGCCAACCCGCTGCCACCCGACACCGCCTCACCGGTCCGCCCCGCCGCCTCGCCGCCCGGCACCACCGCGTCGTCCTGCCCGACCGACCCCGCGGCCGGCCCCGCCACGACGACCTGACCTGCCGCGCCGTCCTGCCCCGCCACGACGACCTGCCCGGCCGCGCCGACCTGTCCGGCCGACGCGCCGCCGGTCGCCACCGCCCCGCCGACCGGGTTCGTCACGGTGACCAGCACCCCGTCCCGCTCCCGCCGCACCTCCGCCGTGACGGGCGCGCCGGGCGCGTGGCGGGCCGCGTTGGTCAGCGCCTCCTGCACCACCCGGTGCACCGCCCGGTCCACCAGCGGCGACAGCGGGGCGCTGTCGCCGGTCCTCGTGAGCACCACGGGCAGGCCCGCGCCGGCCGCCCGCGCCACCAGCGCCTCCACCGCCTCGTCCGGCGGGTCGAGCGGTGGAGCGCCCTCGCGCAGCACGCCGACGGTGTGCCGCAGCCGGTCCGTGGCGGTCACCGCGGACTCGCGCAGGCCGGCCGCGGCCAGGCGGGTCGGCTCCGACTCCGCGGTCAGCTCCAGCGCACCGGCGCGCAGCGCGATCAACGCCAGCTCGTGCCCGAGCGAGTCGTGCATGTCCGCCGCGATCCGGGCCCGCTCCCGCAGCCGGGCCTGCTCGGCGACCAGCTCCCGGGTCCGCTCCAACCGCGCGATCCGCTCCCGCGCCGCCTCGACCAGCTCGGCCTGCTGCCGCCGGAACCGGCCCGCGAGCCACGGCAGCGCCACCGACAGGCCCAGGCTCGCCAACGCCCCCACGCCCTCCCACAGCCGCACCGCGCCGAGGACGACCCCGACCGCCGCGACCGCGCCCAGCACCACCCCGCCCCGCCGCACGGGCAGGTGGCGGCCGTGCAGGTAGACCAGCACGGCCAGCACCGGGTACAGCACCTGCCGCCACGCCGGCAACGCGTCCGTGGCCACCCCGTTCGCCAGCCCCGCCAGCGCGAGCACCGCGAGGACCGCGCCGTTCCGCATGGCCACGACCCTAGTCCTCAGTGGACCGCAGTCGGAGCAGGCGGGCGACCGCGACCGCCGCCCCGGCCAGGGCCACCACGACGATCGTGATCGTCAAAGGCACGGCGAAGTAGGTGAGCTGCGCCCACGTGACCGCCCGGCCGTTCATCAGGACCGACACCAGGTCCGGGTAGGCGGCCAGGACCGCCGCCGGCGCCAGCAGGGGCACGAACCGCGCGACCACCCGCCACGCGGGCGTGCCCCGGCGGCGCCGCGCCCACCGGCCCGACCGCCGCACGCCGAGCACCGCGAGCCCGAGGGCCGCCGCCGCGACCAGGCCGAGCACCAGCTCGAACGCCTGCCGCCCGCCGCCGACCGGGTCCGGCTCCCGGCCCCGGGCCAGGGCGATCAGGCCGTGCAGGACGTCGTAGGTGTCGTCCTGCAACGACGCGTTGTTCGCCAGCACGGCGAACCCCTGCCCGGTGTCGGGCAGCACCGCCTGCACGGCCGAGTAGGTGAACAGGTTGCCGGGGTGCACCAGCTCCGCCACGCCGTCCGGGCCCACCCCGGGGATCCAGCCCATGGCGTAGTCGTCCACAGTGGACGACGTGTGCATGGCCCGCAGCCCCTCGGGGGACACCAGCTGCTCGCCGTGCCCGGCCTGGCTGATCAGCCACCGGCCCAGGTCGGCGGCCGTGGTGACGACCCCGCCCGCGCCGCTGGAGTCCAGGAAGCCGGGCAGCTCGGGCCGGCTCACCCAGACCCCGAACACGGAGTTGAACCCGTCGGCCGGCCGCACGTCCCCGGCCGTCACCGTGCTGCGGGTCATGCCCAGCGGCCCGAACACCCGCTCGTCCAGGTAGTCGGCGAACGTCCGGCCGCTCGCCACCTCCACCAGGCGGGCGGCCAGGTCGTAGTTCACGTTGCAGTACTCGTAGCGGGCGCCGGGGTCGGCCGCGAGCGACCCCTCGGCGAGCTTGCCCGCGTAGTCGGCCAGGGAGGTCGCGGTCTCCAGCCCCGTCACGTCGATCGTGGTGTCGGAGAAGCCCGACGTCTGGTTGAGCAGGTGCCGGACCGTCACCCCGGCGAAGCGCGGGTCGGCCATCGTGAAGCCGGGGAGCTGGTCGGCCACCGGCTCGTCCAGCGCGATCCGACCGTCCTCCACCAGCGTCATCACGGCCATGGCGGTGAACGACTTGCTGACCGACGCGATCCGCATCGGCGTGTCGGCGGTCACCGGCGCGCCCGCGGAGTCCTCGCCGTACCCGGCGGCGTGCACCACGCGGTCGCCTTCGGTCACCACCACGGACACGCCCGGCATGCCGGTGTCGTGCAGCACCCGGGCCATGTAGTCGTCGATGGAGCCCGGCGACGGCGCGGCGTGCGCGGCCGGGACCGGTGTCGGGGTCAGCAGGGCCGCGGCGGCGACCAGGGCCGTGATCAGGGCGTTCCTCATGCGGCAAAGCTAGGGACGGCCGCCCTGCGCGGGCATCGGACCACGGGCCCGGACGACCCCTGACGAAAGTCGGGGGTGCCTGGGAACGCTCTCGGTCGGGGCGGGCCGCCGTCGCCCTCCGTTCACCCGACCCGGTGCGGTTAGGGTCGCGGCATGCCGGGGCAGGTCGAGTCCGAACTCCTCGCCGCCGTCGCGCGGTTCGCCGGACCGGTCCGCGGCGTCGGCGTCACGTTGATCAGCGCCTTCGGCGTGCTGTCCGTGCCGACCGAGGCCCTGCCGCTCGGGCTGGGGCTGTTCGGGCTGGTGCTGGTCGGCGCGGTGGCGGACTTCAGCTCGCCGAAGCCCGCGCTCGTGCTGGCGGTGGCCCGGGTGGTGGCGCTGTGCGCGGCGCACGACCAGATCGGCGGCACGGGCCAGTGGACGCTCAACGTGCTGACCACGACCGCGATCACGCTCCACTGGGAGTGGTCGCCGAAGGTCGCCGTGCCGACGACGGCCGCGCTGCTGGTGGTGCACGTCACCGCGGTGGGGTGGGACGGCGCGGCCGTGCTGCGGGTGGTGGTGGAGTGCACGTTGGCACGTGCGGCGTACCTCCTGCTGCGCCGCTCCTCGCGCCGGGTGGACGAGCTGCGCGTCCGGCGCGCGGCGTCGGAACGCGCCGAGGCGGTCGCGCTGGAACGGCGGCGGCGGGAACGCGAGTACCTCGCGCTGCTGCACGACACGGCGTCGGCGACCTTCCTGATGGTGGCGGTGCACGGTCGGGAGGCCGACCCGGCCGAGGTGGCCGGGTACGCGCGCCGCGACCTGGACCTGCTGACCGGCACCTCCGGCGTGCCGCGGGACAGCGCGGTGGACGTGGGCTCCTCGCTGCGGGCGGTCGTGGAGCGCAGCCCCCTGGCCGTGGACGCCCGGTGGGAGCCCGCCGAGGTGCCCGCCTCGGTCGCGTTGGCGCTGGTGCGGGCGGTGCGGGAGGCGTTGGCCAACGTCGAGCGGCACGCGGGCACCGGCGCGGCGCAGCTGCGGGTGCGGGCGTCGGACGGCGGCGGCGTCGTGGTGGAGGTGACCGACGCGGGCCCCGGGTTCGACGTCGGGGCGGTGTCCGGGCACCGGCGCGGGCTGCGCGGGTCGGTGGTCGAGCGGATGGCGGCGGCGGGCGGCCGGGCCGAGGTGACGTCCCGGCCGGGCCGGACGACGGTGCGGCTGGCGTGGCCGCATGGCTGAGCCGCGCGGGACCGACGGCTCCGAGGTCGAGCGGCACGTGTTCGCCACGCTGCGGCTGGTGCTGCTCGGCGTCACGGCCGTGGTGCAGGCGAGCCTGGGCGTCGGGCCGCTGCTCGGGCACCCGCACCCGGCCGCGCGGGTCGCGTTCGCGGTGCCGCTGCTGGTCGTGCTGCTGTGCGGGGTGTGGGTGGTGCGGCGCCGGCCGCTGCCCGTGCCCGTGGCGGTGGGCGGCGCGGTGGCGGTGCTGGCGGCGTCCGCGGTGGCCACCGCGGTGCTGCCGCCGCAGGCGCACTTCGGCCCGGCGCACTGGTCGTACGGCCTCGTCGGGTGGCACCTGCTGCTGTTGCTGCTGGACCGCGTCCCGGCGCTGCTCGCCGCGCAGGGCGCGCACCTCCTGCTCAGCGTGGGCCAATGGCTGCTCGCCGGCGCCCCGGACCGGGCGGAGATCGGCAACGCGGGCGTGGTCGTGCTCAGCGTGACCAGCTTCCAGGCGGGCGTCCTGGTCATGTCCCGGTTCATGCTGCGCACCGCCCGGCAGGCCGCCGAGGTCGCCGCCGAGCGGGAGCGCGCCGCGACCCGCGCCGCCCTGGCCGAGCAGTGGGGGCAGGACCTGCGCACCGGGTTCGCGGGCCAGCTCGGCACGACCCTACCGCTGCTCGCGGACCTCGCCGACGGCGTGCTCGACCCGCAGGACGAGGGCACGCGGCGGCGGTGCGCGCTCGCGGCCACCCAGCTGCGCCGGCTGTTCGCGGAGAACGACGACGTGCCGGACCCGCTGGTGCACGAGGTCACGGCGTGCGTGCACGTCGCCGAACGGCGCGGCGTGGACGTGTCGCTGGCGGTCAGCGGCGCGCCCGTGCCGGTGCCGACCGACGTGCGGCGGGAGCTGACCGGGCCGGTGGCGGAGGCGTTGTCGGCGGCCCGCGCGCGGGCCAGGGTGAGCCTGCTGCGCACCGCGGACGAGGTGCGGGTGGCGGTCGTCGCGGATGCCGGGGTGGAGGTGGGAACCGCGACGGGTCGGGTCGAGGTCGAATGCGGCACGTACGGTCGGCACACGCGGATGGAGGCCAGATGGCGGACGAGCTGAGTGCGGTGGTGGTGGACGATCACCCGGCGGTGCGCGCGGGTGTCGCCTACTGGCTGGCCTCCGGTTCGCCGCCGATCCGGGTCGTGGCGAGCGGCGACGACGTGCGGGCGGCGTGGCTGGGCGCGGGCGCGGAGGCCGACGTGGTGATCCTCGACCTGCACCTGGGCGGACCGACACCGGTGCTCGGCGACCTGCGCCGGCTGGTCGAGGCGGGGCGGCGCGTCGTCGTGTACTCGATGCGCGCCGACGACGACATCGCGTTGCAGTGCCTGGAACTGGGCGCGTTGTGCTACCTGACCAAGGCCGAGGGCGAGGAGCACCTGGTGCAGGCGACCCGTGCGGCGGCGGAGGGCAAGCCGTACACGCCGCCGTCGCTGGCGGGGGCGTTGGCGGGCGACCGGTCCGACCACCGGCCCGCGCTGTCGGCGCGGGAGGTGGAGGTGCTGGTCGAGTGGTTCCAGTCCGAGTCGAAGCCGTTCGTGGCGCAGCGGTTGGGCATCTCGCTGAGCACGGTGAACTCGCACCTGGAGCGCATCCGGGTGAAGTACGCGCTGATCGGGCGGGAGGCGCCGACGAAGGCGGCGCTGGTCGCGCGGGCGATCCAGGACGGCCTGATCGGCGTGGACGAGCTGTGACGGCCGACTTCGGGGCGTTCCGCTCGGGTTCGACCCGAACCACCCCGTGACCGCGACGGTCCGGAGGTGATCACGGCGGCGCGGTACGGTGGCGGGACACCGCCTCCCGCACATCGTTGTGATCACCGGAGGTAGCAGTTCATGAGGTTTCCCTTACGCGTCGGCTCCCTGTCGACGGCGGTCGCGATCGCCCTGGGCCTCGCGGTCGCCGGACCGGCCGGCGCGAGCCCGGTCACCCCGCAGTGGTCCCCCCGCGTCGACAACCCGTACGTCGGCGCGCGTGCCTACGTGAACCCCGAGTGGTCGGCGCGAGCCGCCGCCGAGCCGGGCGGCGCGGCCGTCGCCGGGCAGCCGACCGGCGTGTGGCTCACGAGCGTCGCCTCGATCGCGGGCGCGAACGGCCGCATGGGGCTGCGCGCCCACCTGGACGAGGCCCTGCGCCAGGGCGCCGACCTGGTCCAGCTCGTGCTGTGGAACCTGCCCGGCCGCGACTGCGGCTGGTTGTCCACCAACGGCGAGCTGGGCGTCGGCGAACTGTCACGCTACCAGCGCGAGTTCATCGACCCGATCGCCCGCGTCCTGGCCGACCCGGCGTACGCGCGGCTGCGCATCGTCACCGTCGTGGAGCCGAACTCGTTGCCGTTCCTGGTGACGCACGTGCTGCCCCGCCCGGACTCCACCCCGGCGTGCGAGCAGGTCAAGGCGGCCGGCTCCTACACCGAGGGCATCGGGTACGCGCTGGCGCGGCTGGGCGCGATCCGCAACGTCTACAACTACCTCGACATCGGCCACCACGGCAGCATCGGCTGGGACGACAACCGGCTGCCGACCCTGCGCCTGCTGGCGAAGGCCGCGACCTCGGCCGGCAGCAGGCTGACCGACGTGCACGGCTTCATCGCCAACACGGCCGACTACTCCGCGCTGCGCGAGGAGTTCATCGTCAAGACGGTGATCGCCGGGCAGCACATCCGGCAGACCCGGTGGGTCGACTGGAACCCGTTCCTCGACGAGCTGTCCTTCGCCGGGCACTTCCGGGCCGAGGCGGTCGCGGCCGGGTTCCCGTCCGGCGTCGGCGTGCTGATCGACACGTCCCGCAACGGCTGGGGCGGCCCGAACCGGCCGACCGCGCCCGGTCCGGAGACGAACGTGGAGACCTACGTCGAAACCGGCCGGATCGACCGCCGGGCGCGGATCTACAACTGGTGCAACCAGGTCGGCACGGGTCTGGGCGAGCGGCCGGTCGCCGCGCCGGCGCAGGGCGTGGACGCCTACGTGTGGATGAAGCCGCCGGGCGAGTCGGACGGCGCGAGCGTCCCGCTGCCGATCGGCGACGAGAACTTCAACCGGATGTGCGACCCGACCTACGACGGCCGGCCGACGTCCACGTTCGACCCGACCGGGGCATGGTCGGACGCGCCGCCGGCCGGGGCCTGGCACTCCGCCCAGTTCCGGGAGCTGCTGCGCAACGCCCACCCGCCGGTGAACCAGGTCTTCAGCGGATAATCCGCTTCCGTCCGGATCGTTAGACTGGGGGCCATGCCCGCCATGGCCCCCACCCGCACCGAGTCCGACCTGTCCTTCCTCCTGGACCACACCGGTCACGTGCTGCGGACCCGGATGGCGGCCGCGCTGGCCGAGATCGGCCTGACCGCGCGGATGCACTGCGTGCTCGTGCACGCCCTGGAGGAGGAGCGCACCCAGATCCAGTTGGCCGAGCTGGGCGACATGGACAAGACCACCATGGTCGTCACCGTGGACGCGCTGGAGAAGGCGGGCCTGGCCGAGCGGCGGCCGTCGGGCACCGACCGCCGCGCGCGGATCATCGCCGTGACCGAGAAGGGCGCGGAGCTGGCCCGGCAGAGCCAGGCCATCGTCGACGGCGTCCACCGGGCGGCCCTGGAGTCCCTGCCCGCGCAAGCCCGCGAAGGGCTCCTGCACGCGTTGAACCTGCTGGTCAGCGGGCATTTGTCGACGCCGGTCGCGGCGCCGCAGACGGCCCGGCGGGCCCGCGAGACCACCCGGTAGACCCGAAGAAGATTGTCTGTAACGAAACTATCCACTACGGTCCCTCCTGTTGCCACCGGAACAGGAGAGCCCCATGTCGTCCCCGCTCGCCACCCCGCTCGAAGCGCGCCCCGACCGCCGCCGGGCCGCGCTGGTCGTGCTGTCCGCCGCGATGTTGATGACGGTCCTCGACGGCAGCATCGTCACCGTCGCCATGCCGGCCATCCAGCGTGACCTGGGGTTCTCCCCCGCCGACCTGAGCTGGACGGTCAACGCCTACCTCATCGCGTTCGGCGGCCTGCTGCTGCTCGCCGGCCGGCTCGGCGACCTGGTCGGCCGCAAGGCGATGTTCCTGGCCGGGAACACCGTGTTCACCGCCGCGTCGCTGCTGGCGGGCGCGGCCGGCACGCCCGGCCTGCTGATCGCCGCCCGGTTCCTGCAGGGCGCGGGCAGCGCGATGGCGTCGGCGGTCGTGCTCGGCATCCTCGTCACCCTGTTCACCGACCCGGCGGAACGCGCCAGGGCGATCGGCGTGTTCAGCTTCACCGGCGCGGCGGGCGCGTCCCTGGGCCAGGTGCTCGGCGGCGTGCTGACCGACGCGCTGAGCTGGCACTGGATCTTCTTCATCAACCTGCCGATCGGCGCGGCCACCGTGCTGCTGGCGGTCCGGGTGCTGCCGACCGACCGGGGCGCGGGCCTGGCCGCCGGCGCGGACGTGCTCGGCGCGGCGCTCGTGACCGGCGGGCTCATGCTCGGCATCTACACCGTGGTCGGGATCGAGCGGCACGGCTGGACGTCCGCGCACACGCTCGGCCTGGGCGCGGTGTCGGTCGCGTTGCTGGCCGCCTTCACCGTGCGCCAGGCGAAAGCGCGGACACCGCTGATGCCGCTGCGGGTCCTGCGCTCGCGCACCGTGGTGGGCGCGAACCTGGTGCAGGCGCTGACGCTGTCGGCGATGTTCGCGTTCCAGGTCGTCGTCGCGCTGTTCATGCAGCGGGTGCTGGCCTACAGCGCCCTGGCCACCGGTCTCGCGATGCTGCCGGCGGCGGTCTCCATCGGCGCGGTGTCGCTGTTCGCCTCGGCCCGGTTGAACACCCGCTTCGGCGAGCGCGCCGTGCTGCTGGTCGGGTTGGCGCTGCTGGCCGGCGCGATGCTGAAGCTCGTCGCGGTCCCCGTGGACGCCGACTACGCGACCGACCTGCTGCCGGTCATGCTGCTGATCGCGGGCGGCGGGCTCGTGCTGCCCGCGCTGGCCTCGTTGGGCATGGCCGACGCGAAGCCGGACGACGCCGGCCTGGTATCGGGGCTGTTCAACACCACCCAGCAGGTCGGCATGGCGGTGGGCGTCGCGGTGCTGTCCACGCTGGCCGCCGCGCGGACCGGGGAGGAGCTGGCCGCGGGCGTGCCGGAGCCCGCGGCGCTGACCGCCGGGTACCACGTGGCCTTCACCGTCGCCGCGGTCCTGCTCGGCGCGGCGTTCCTGGCGGCGCTGACCGTGCTGCGCAAGCGCCGCTGACCCGCGTCCGCCGGTTCGGAGCGCGGGGCCGTTGCCGTGGTCCCCACGCCCGCGCCGTGTGAGCAGACGCACGCGGCGCGGGCGTCGGACGTGCGGGACGAGGCGGGTAAAATCGTTTCAGTAGCTAAGGAAGTCGGGTAGGCACACGTCGCGCGGTCACTGTCGACACGGGACACTGACAGGAGCGACGCATGACAGCGACCGTCGAGTCCACTGTGACCCGTCGGAGTGGCCGGGGCGGCGGCGCCGCGATGATCGCGCTGGCGCTGGGCGGCTTCGGGATCGGCACCACCGAGTTCGCCACCATGGGGCTGCTGCCGCAGATGGCGGCCACGTTCGACATCTCCATCCCCACCGCGGGCCACGCGATCAGCCTCTACGCGCTCGGCGTGGTGGTCGGCGCGCCGCTCATCGCCGGGCTGGCCGCGAAGCTGCCGCGCAAGGGCCTGCTCATCGGCCTCACCCTCGCGCTCGCGCTCGGCAACGGGCTGTCCGCGCTCGCCCCGAACGCCACCCTGCTCATGACGTCGCGCTTCGTGGCCGGGCTGCCGCACGGCGCGTTCTTCGGCATCGCCGCCGTGGTCGCCGCCACGCTCGTGCCGCCGGAGCGGCGCGGCACGGCGGTCGCCCGGATCATGGTCGGGCTCACCGTCGCCAACCTGGTCGGCGTGCCGGTCGCCACCGCCGCCGGCCAGCAGATCGGGTGGCGGGTGGCGTACCTCGCGGTGGCCGTGATCGAGGTCGTGACGGCGCTGGCCGTGGCCCGGTGGCTACCCCGCGTGCCGGCCGCGCGGGACGCGAGCGTCGCCGCCGAGCTGAGCGCGTTCCGCCGGCCGCAGGTGTGGTTCGCGCTGCTCACGGGCATGATCGGGTTCGGCGGCATGTTCGCCGTCTACTCCTACATCTCGCCGATCACGACCGAGGTCACCGGGTTGTCCGCGTCGGCCGTGCCGTGGGTGCTCGCGGTGTTCGGGCTCGGCATGACCATCGGCGCGACGGTCGGCGGCCGGTTCGTGGACCGGTCCGTGATGGGCACGGTGTTCGGGGCGATGATCGCGGTGACGGTCGTGCTGGTCGCGTTCGCGCTGACCGCCACCTCGGCCGTGATGGCGTTCGGCACGGTGTTCCTGCTCGGGCTCGTGTCGCAGGTGCTGGCCTCGGCGCTCCAGGTGCGCCTGATGGACGCCTCGCCCGACGCGCCGTCGCTGGCGTCCTCGTCCAACCACTCGGCGTTGAACATCGCCAACGGCGCGGGCGCGTGGCTGGGCGGCCTGGCGATCGGCGCGGGCTGGGGCTTCACCTCGACCGCGTGGGTCGGGGTCGCCCTGAGCCTGGCGGGCCTGGCGGTCGCCGCCCTCTCGGTCCTCCTCGACCGCCGCCACATCCCCACCTGACCCCCACCCCCGCGTGAGTCCAACCCCCACGTCACGTGAGTCGAACACTCAGGTCGCGTGAGTCCAACGTTCGCGTCGCGTGAGTCCAACGTTCGCGCACCCCGAGTTCAACACTCGGCCGACCGCCCGGTATGCCGAGTGTTGAACTCATGGGGCCTGAGTGTTCGACACTCGGGGCCTGGGTGTTCGACTCACGCGGGGTGAACGTTGGACTCTCGTGAGGGGTCAGGGCAGCAGCTCGCGCAGGCGGGCGGCGAAGCGGGCCGGGTCGTCCACGAAGCCGATGTGACCGCCGGGGAACCGGGTCGGCTCGACGCCGAGGCCTTCCGCGAGCGCGAGCGACGTGCGCTCGCACAGCTCACCGCCCGAGTCCTCGCCGATGCCGACCACGACGCGGGTCGGCACGGAACGCAGCAGGTCGAGGTCCGGCACCCACCGGACGGTCGGCCGCAGCATGTGCTCGTACTGGAACCGCTCGTCGGCGAGGTCCTGCGGTGGGCGCTCGCCGCCGAACACCTGCTCCACCACCTCGTCGGGCATGTGGATGTTGGCGATGGCCATGAACTGCCGCCACGCGCCCACGGGGTCGCCGGCCAGGTAGGTGGCGACCATCTCGTCGGTCCGCCGGAGCAGGTCCTCCCGGTCCGGCACGAGCTGGTCCAGCGGCGGCTCGTGCGCGATCACGGTGTGCGCGAGGTCCGGGCGCGCCTGCGCGAGCGCCAGCACGCTCACCGCGCCGCCGCTGGAGCCGAGGACGACGGCGGGCCCCGCGTCCACGTGCGCGATGAGCCGGGCCAGGTCGTCGGCACGCAGCTCGGGCGTGGCGTCGCGGTCCGGGTCGTCCACCTTGCTGCGGTTGATGCCCCGCGGGTCGGTGGTGAGCACGGTGTGGTCCGCGGCGAGCAGGTCGGCCAGCCGCTCGAACGGCCGGGCGTCCATCGGCGCGCCCACGAGCACCACCAGCGGTCCGCGGCCGCGGACCTCGTAGTGCAACAGCGCGTCGGGCACGCGCAGGGTCTCGGTGGTGGTGTGGGTCATCGTGTCCTCCCGGGACGGTTCCGGAGTGCTCGTTCGCCGGTAGGACTCCCGGGGTGGGGCAGAATCGTCGGTCGTGAGCGAAGTTCTTCCGGCGGGTTCCCCGGCGGCGGCCGAGGAGGCGGACCTGGCGCGCGCCCGCGACGGCGACGGTGCCGCCTTCACGCGCCTCGTGCAACCGCTGCGCCGGGAGCTGCACGCCCACTGCTACCGCATGCTCGGCTCCGTCCACGACGCGGACGACGCCCTCCAGGACGCGCTGCTCCGCGCGTGGCGCGGCCTGGGCCGCTTCGAGGGGCGGGGTTCGCTGCGCTCGTGGCTCTACAAGGTCGCCACGCACGCGTGCCTGGACGCGGTCGAGAGCCGGGGGCGGCGGGCGCTGCCGGTGGACCTCGGGCCGTCCAGCGAACGGGCCGTGCTGGACGACGTGCCGCCGGCCGACGTCGCGTGGCTGGGGCCGTACCCGGACGCGGGCCTCGGCGACGACGGGACGGCCGGGCGCTACGCGCAGCGGGAGGCCGTGGAGCTGGCGTTCGTCGCCGCGCTCCAGCACCTGCCCGGCAACCAGCGCGCGGCGTTGCTGCTGTTCGAGGTGCTGGGGTTCGCGGTGGCCGAGATCGCGGCCCTGATGGACACCTCGACCACCTCGGTGAACTCCGCGCTGGCCCGGGCGCGCCGGGTCGTCGCCGAGAAGGTGCCGCAGCGGTCCCAGCAGCAGGCGTTGCGCCTGGTCGGGGACGCGCGGCTGCGGCAGGTCGTGGCCGCCTACGCCGGCGCGCTGGAACGCGGCGACGCCGACGCGATGGTCGCGCTGCTGACCGAGGACGTCACCTGGTCGATGCCGCCGATGTCGCACTGGTACCGCGGCATCGAGGCGGTCACCGACTTCGTCGTGCGGGTGCCGATGACGAGCTGCCCGCCGTGGCGGCACCGGGAGACGAGCGCGAACGGCCAGCCCGCCGTCGCCTGCTACCTGTGGGACGAGCGCGCGGGCGCGCACCTGCCGTGGGCGATCAACGTGCTGACGCTGCGCGACGGGCTGATCGCCGAGGTGACGTCGTTCGTCGGCGCGGAGCACTTCCCGCCGTTCGGGCTGCCCGCGTCACTGCCCTGACCGGTCCCGGGCGTCGCGGTCCGTGACGGGCGTCCGGCGCGTCCGTTCCGGCTGCTCCTCACCCGGTCGTGTGGCACTATCGCGCACGTGACCAGCTCCTCCACCGCCGCCACGCACCACCTGCGCGACCTGGCCCTGCTGCGGCGCGTGCGCGACCGGATCGACCGCGAGTTCGCCCAGCCGCTGGACGTGGAGGCCCTCGCCCGGGGCGTGAACGTGTCGGCCGGGCACCTCAGCCGGCAGTTCCGGCGTGCCTACGGGGAGTCACCGTACTCGTACCTCATGACGCGGCGCATCGAGCGGGCGATGGCCCTGCTGCGGCGCGGCGACCTCAGCGTCACCGAGGTCTGCTTCACCGTGGGCTGCTCGTCGCTCGGCACGTTCAGCACCCGGTTCACGGAGCTGGTGGGCATGTCGCCCAGCGCGTACCGGCGCGAGGCGGCGGCCGAGGTGGCGGGGATGCCGGCGTGCGTCGCCAAGCAGGTCACCCGACCGGTCAGGAATCGAGAAGCGCCGGCCCGGGGCCCGAACCTAGCGTGATCGCCATGGACATCACCATTCACCAGACCTTCCTCCCCCAGGACGACCCGGAGGCCGCCCTGGGCTTCTACCGCGACCTCCTCGGCTTCGAGGTGCGCAACGACGTCGGCTACGAGGGCATGCGCTGGATCACCATCGGCCCGGTCGGCCAGCCCGACACGTCCGTCGTGCTGCACCCGCCGGCCGCCGACCCGGGCGTCACCGAGGACGAGCGCCGCACGATCGTGGAGATGATGGCCAAGGGCACCTACGCCGCCATCAACCTGGCCACCAAGGACCTCGACGGCACGTTCGACGCGCTCCAGGGCGGGGGCGCGGAGGTCGTGCAGGAGCCGACCGAGCACCCGTACGGCGTGCGGGACTGCGCGTTCCGCGACCCGGCGGGCAACCTGGTCCGCATCCAGCAGCTGCGCTGAACCGTCCACAGCGGAACGCCCACCCCGCCGCCGGCCCGGGGTGGGCGCTCGTCCCCCGACCACCACACCGCACGCGCCCCGCACAACCGGATGGAGACACGATCAGCATGGCCACGAGGAAGACCGCGCCGTCGTCCGAGCCGCACCTCGCCGACCGCCACGACCTCATCCGCGTGCAGGGCGCGCGCGTGAACAACCTCAAGGACGTCAGCGTCGAGATCCCGAAGCGGCGGCTGACGGTGTTCACCGGCGTGTCCGGCTCGGGCAAGAGCTCGCTGGTGTTCGGCACGATCGCCGCCGAGTCGCAGCGGATGATCAACGAGACGTACAGCGCGTTCGTGCAGGGGTTCATGCCGTCGTTGGCGCGGCCCGAGGTGGACGTGCTCGAAGGGCTGACCACGGCGATCATCGTGGACCAGGAGCGGTTGGGCGCGAACCCTCGGTCGACGGTCGGCACCGTGACCGACACGAACGCGATGCTGCGCATCCTGTTCAGCAGGCTCGGCACGCCGCACATCGGCCCGCCGAACGCGTACTCGTTCAACGTGCCGTCGGTGAGGGCCAGCGGCGCGATCACGGTCGAGCGCGGCGGCAAGACCAAGGCCGAGAAGGCGACGTTCACCCGGCTCGGCGGCATGTGCCCGCGGTGCGAGGGCATGGGGTCGGTCAACGACATCGACCTCGCCGCGCTGTACGACGACACCAAGTCGCTCAACGAGGGCGCGCTGACCATCCCCGGCTACAGCATGGACGGCTGGTACGGCCGGATCTTCCGCGGCTGCGGGTTCTTCGACCCGGACAAGCCGATCCGCAAGTACACCAAGCGGGAGCTGCACGACCTGCTCTACAAGGAGCCGACGAAGATCAAGGTCGAGGGCATCAACCTGACCTACTCGGGGCTGATCCCGTCCATCCAGAAGTCCTACCTGTCCAAGGACGTCGACTCGCTCCAGCCGCACATCCGGGCGTTCGTGGAGCGGGCGGTGACGTTCACGACCTGCCCGGACTGCGGCGGCACGCGGCTGGCCAAGGAGGCGTTGTCGTCCAGGATCAAGGGCCTGAACATCGCCGACGTGTGCGCGATGCAGATCAGCGACCTGGCGCAGTGGGTCCGGGAGCTGGACGAGCCGTCGGTGGCGCCGCTGTTGGCGAACCTGGGGCGAACGCTGGACTCCTTCGTGGACATCGGCCTGGGCTACCTGTCGCTCGACCGGCCGTCCGGCACGCTGTCCGGCGGCGAGGCGCAGCGCACCAAGCTGATCCGCCACCTCGGGTCGTCGCTCACCGACGTGACGTACGTGTTCGACGAGCCCACCATCGGCCTGCACCCGCACGACATCGACCGGATGAACGCGTTGCTGCTGCAGTTGCGGGACAAGGGCAACACCGTGCTGGTGGTCGAGCACAAGCCCGAGGTGATCGCGATCGCCGACCACGTCGTGGACCTCGGCCCGGCGGCGGGCACGGGCGGCGGCGAGGTCGTGTTCGAGGGCACGGTCGAGGGGCTGCGCGCGGCCGACACCCTCACCGGGCGGCACCTGGACGACCGGGCGTCGCTGAAGCCGGCGGTGCGCGAGCGGTCGGGCGTGCTGGAGGTGCGCGGGGCGGCCACGCACAACCTGCGGGACGTCGACGTGGACATCCCGCTGGGGGTGCTGTGCGTGGTGACCGGCGTGGCGGGGTCCGGCAAGAGCTCGCTGATCCACGGGTCGGTCGCCGGGCGTGACGGCGTGGTGGTCATCGACCAGGGCGCGATCCGGGGGTCGCGGCGCAGCAACCCGGCGACGTACACCGGGCTGCTCGACCCGATCCGCAAGGCGTTCGCCAAGGCCAACGGCGTGAAGCCCGCGTTGTTCAGCTCGAACTCCGAGGGCGCGTGCCCGACGTGCAACGGCGCGGGGGTGATCTACACCGAGCTGGGCGTGATGGCGACCGTCGAGTCCACGTGCGAGGACTGCGAGGGCAAGCGGTTCCAGGCGTCGGTGCTGGAGTACACGTTGGGCGGGCGGGACATCGCCGAGGTGCTGGCGATGTCCGTGGTGGAGGCGGAGGCGTTCTTCGGCGAGGGCGAGGCGCGCACGCCGGCCGCGCACAAGGTCCTCGACCGGCTCGCCGACGTCGGCCTGGGGTACCTGACGCTGGGGCAGCCGCTGACCACGTTGTCCGGCGGTGAGCGGCAGCGGCTCAAGCTGGCCGCGCAGATGGCGGAGAAGGGCGACGTCTACATCCTGGACGAGCCGACCACCGGTCTGCACCTCGCCGACGTGGAGCAGCTGCTGGGGCTGCTCGACCGGCTGGTCGACTCGGGCAAGTCCGTCATCGTGATCGAGCACCACCAGGCCGTGATGGCGCATGCGGACTGGATCATCGACCTGGGCCCGGGCGCGGGCCACGACGGCGGCCGGATCGTGTTCGAGGGCACCCCGGCCGACCTGGTCGCCGCCCGCTCCACCCTGACCGGCGACCACCTGGCCGCCTACGTCGCCTGACCCCACCGCGCGTGTCCTACCTCCAGAACACGCGTGTCCTACCTCCAGAACGCGTGAGTCCTACGTTCAGAACGCGCGTGTCCTACGTTCAGAACGCGTGAGTCCTACGTTCAGGACCCCTGAATTCAACGCTCGGACCACGTGCCGGGGCCGAGGTGGCCGGTCCTGAGCGTTGAATTCGGGGTACCTGAGCGTTGGACTCACGCGACGTGAAGGTAGGACACGCGTGGGTTAGGGGTGGTTGGTCAGGCGGATGGCGGTCCAGGAGACCGGGGGCAGGACAGTGTGCAGGTCGCCGTCGGTGACGGTGACGTCGTGCGGCTTCGGCACGACGCGGTCCGGGTCGGTCTCGGTGTTGGTCGCCGAACCGTCCGGGTCGTGCACGGCCCACGCCTCGGCCACCCGCACGTCGCCGAACGCGGCCAGGCCGACGCGCAGGTCCACCGGCTCGGTCCGGTGCCGGTTCACCACGAACAGCACCGTGTCGCCGGACTCCGCGTCGTGCGTGGCCACCGCGTCCACCACGGGCACGTCGCCGAAGCGCTTGGTCGGGAAGGTCGGCGAGGACGTCTCCACCCGCAGCACCTGCCCCCGCGCCAGCCGCGACGTCAACGCGAACGGGTGGAACGTCGTCTGCCGCCACGCCGGCCCGCCCGGCTCGCTGCGGATCGGCGCGATCACGTTCACCAGCTGCGCCTGGCACGCCACCGCCACCCGGTCGCTGTGCCGCAGCAACGAGATCAGCAGGTTCCCGACCACCACGGCGTCGGTGACGTCGTACTGGTCCTCGATGACCCGCGGCGCGACCTCCCACTCGGTGCGCGGCGCGTCCTGGAACCGCTTCATGTACCAGACGTTCCACTCGTCGAACGAGAGCGTGATCTTCTTGCTGCTCTTGAGCCGCGCGCCGACCGCGTCCGCCGTGGCCACGACGCTGTCGATGAAGTGGTCCATGTCCACGGCCGAGGCGAGGAAGCTGTCCACGTCCCCGTCCAGCACCTCGTAGTACGCGTGCAGCGAGATGTGGTCCACCTCGTCGTAGGTCAGCTCCAGCACGGTGGACTCCCACTCGCCGAACGTCGGCATGGAGGAGCCGGAGCTGCCGCACGCGACCAGTTCCAGGTCCGGCTCGGCCTGCCGCAGCGCGCGGGCGGTCTCGGCGGCCAGCCGGCCGTACTCGTGCGCGGTCTTGTGGCCGAGCTGCCACGGCCCGTCCAGCTCGTTGCCCAGGCACCACAGCTTCACGCCGTAGGGCCGTTCCGCCCCGTTCGCGCGGCGCAGCTCCGACAGGTGCGTGCCGCCCTCGTGGTTCATGTACTCGTGCACGTCCAGCGCCTCGGCGACCCCGCGCGTACCGAGGTTCACCGCGTACATCACCTCGACGTCGGCCTTGCGCGCCCAGCGGGCGAACTCGTCGATGCCGACCTCGTTGGTCTCCAGGCTGTGCCACGCCAGCTCCCGGCGCACGGGGCGCTGCTCGACCGGGCCGATGCCGTCCTCCCAGCGGTAGCCGGACACGAAGTTCCCGCCGGGGTAGCGCACCAGCGAGACGCCCAGTTCACGGGTCAGGGCCAGCACGTCGCCGCGGAACCCGTCCTCGTCGGCGGTCGGGTGGCCGGGTTCGTAGATGCCGGTGTAGACGCAGCGGCCCATGTGCTCCACGAACGACCCGAAGAGCCGGCGGCGCACCGGCGCGATGACGTAGTCGGGGCTGAGGGCGAGAGAGGCGTTGAGCACGACACTCCTACTTCAGGGCGCCCGCGGCCGCACCGCTGCGCCAGAAGCGCTGCAGCAGGACGAAGGCGACGATGAGCGGGACGATGGCCAGCAGCGAGCCGGTCACCACGAGGTTGAACAGCATCCGGGTGCCGGCCTCCTGCTGCGCGGTGTTGAACCAGGTGGTCAACCCCACGGTGAGCGGGTAGAGGTCGGCGTCGCTGAGCATCACCAGGGGCAGGAAGTAGTTGTTCCAGGTGGCGACCAGCGTGAACAGGAAGACGGTGACGATCGCCGGGCGCATCATCGGCACCGCGATCTGCCAGAAGATGCGCAGCTCGCCCGCCCGGTCGATGCGGGCCGCGTCGATCAGCTCCACCGGCACGCTCTCGGCCACGTACACGCGCACCAGGTACGCGCCGAACGGGCTGAGCAGCGACGGCAGGATGACCGCCCACACCGTGTCGACCAGCTCCACCTCCGACAGGATCAGGTACGTCGGCAGTACCAGCGCGGTGGCCGGCACCATGATCATGCCCAGCAGCGCCGTCTCGAACAACCGCTTGCCCGGGAAGTGGAACCGCGCCAGGCCGTACCCCGCGGCGGCGGCCAGGGCCGTCGCGCCGACCGCGCTCAGGCCCGAGTACAGCGCCGTGTTGACCAGCCACTTGCCGTAGGCCCCGTCGTCCTCGCGGAACAGCTGCCCGATGTTGTCGAAGAGGCTGAACCCGGCGAACCACAGCGCCGGGCTGTCGAGCAGGTCGGGCTGGCTCTTGGTGGCCGCGACGACCACCCACAGCAGCGGCACGGCGAAGTAGAGGATGCCCGCGCCCATCAGCAGGTGCGGGAGCCGGGTCTTGGCCTTCACGCGCGGGCACCCCGCCTCCGGTTGTTGACGAACACGAACGCGTAGGCCACCACGAACACCAGGAAGCCCAGCGCGAACGAGATCGCGGCCGAGTAGTGGAAGTCCGAGTAGGCGAACGCCTGGTTGTAGGCGTAGAGGTTCGGCGTGTAGCCGGCCGAGATCTGCGGCGCGAACCGGGCCATGATCTGCGGTTCGGTGAAGAACTGCATGGTGCCGATCACGGTGAAGATCGCGGCCAGCGAGATCGCCTGCCTGATCGCGGGCACCTTGACCCGCAGCGCGACCTGCACCGGCGTCGCGCCGTCGATGACCGCGGCCTCGTGCAGCTCCCTCGGCACGCCCTGCAACGCCGAGTACAGGATGATCATGTTGTACCCGGTCCACGCCCACGTCACGATGTTGCCCAGCGACACCAGCAGCAGCGAGACGCCGAAGAAGTCGATCGGCTCGCCCCCGACCAGCGTCGGCAGGTCCGCGAACGGGCCGAACGTGCGGCTGTAGAGGAAGCCCCACATGAGCGCGCCGACCACGGCCGGCACCGCGTAGGGCATGAACGCGATGAGCCGGAACGCCAGGGCGAACCTGGTCGTCACGGCGTCGAGCGCGAGCGCGCCGGCCAGCGCCAGGCCGAGCATGACGGGGATCTGCACGAGTCCGAACAGGACGACCCGGAGCAGCCCGTCGAGCAGGACCGGGTCGGTGAACGCGCGCACGTAGTTGGCGAGACCGCTGAACCGCGTGCCGAGGGCGAGGCTCTTGGTGGACAGGCTGAGCCAGAACGCGTACCCCAGCGGCACGACCAGGAACGCGACCACGACGAGGAAGAACGGCAGCACGAACAACGCGCCCGCCACCGGGTGCGCGGTGACCCGGCGCGACCGCCGCCGCGCGCGGGACTCGACCGGTGCGGCCGGCGGCTCGTCGGCCGCCGGCGCCGTGATCGGCAGGGACCGGGTCACGGTGGACCTCCTCCACTGGACCTCGTGGCCCGCCGCGGCGGGCCGGGCGGGCGCTACCGGCTGACCTTGAAGCCCTGCTTCTCGGCGTACGCGACGACGTTCTTCTGCGTCTCCTCCAGCACGCTGCTCCACGGCCGGCCGCCGGACAACGCCTCCGCGCTGCGGTCGGTCAGCTCGCCGTAGACGAAGTCCTGGAACGGGGTGAACTGGAAGTCGCCGAGCTTCTCCGACACCGGCACGAAGATCTCGTTCACCTTCTGGCCGGCGAAGAAGTCGTACGCCTTGCCGGTGAACGCCGGGTCCGCCGCGACGTCCTTCACCAGCGGGTAGAGGAACGCCTTGTCCAGGCCGATCTCCCAGGCCGCGGCGGACTTCCCGAACAGCTCCCGGGCCACCGTGGTCGCCGCCTCAGGGTTCTTGGCCTGCTTGGTCACGGTGAACGTGGAGCCGCCCCAGTCGCCCTGCTCGTCCGCGCCCGCGGTCCACTGCGGCATGGGCGCGACGGCCCACTTGCCGGCGGTGTTCTTCAGCGAGCCCGCCAGGTAGCCGGGCGTCCACCCGGCCGCGGCCCACGTCCAGTACTTGCCCGAGTCCAGCGCGGCGGAGGCGTCGGCGGTGAAGAACGGGTCCTTGGCCATGAGCCCCCGGTCGACCAGGTCGCCGAGCAGGTCGATCACGCGCTCGCACTCCGGCGCGGTCAGGTTGATCCTCACCTGGTCCCGGGCGGTGGTGTGGGAGTAGCCGTACGGGCGGCACCCCGACTGCCACATCAGGCCGTTGAGCCAGCCGCCGTCGCTGCCGAAGCTCGCGATGTGCGCGCCGGGGTCGACGGCCTTGATCCGCGCGGCCGCGTCGGCGTACTCCGCCCAGGTGGTCGGCACCGGGATGCCGTGCTGCTCGAACAGGTCCTTGCGGTACATCAACGCCATCGGGCCGCCGTCGACCGGGATCGCGTAGACCTTGTCGCCGTCGGTGGCCTGCTTCCACGCCCACTCGGCGTAGAGGTCCTCGTCCTCGTTGGCCCCGTGCTCCCCCATGTCGATCAGGGCGTCGAGGATGACGAACGTGGGGATCTGCTGGAACTCCACCATCGCCACGTCCGGCGCGCCCTTGCCGGCGGTGATGGCGGTCTTGAGCTTGGCGTAGTGGTCCGCCCCGGTGCCGGCGTTGGTCCACTCGACCTTGATGTCCGGGTGGGAGGCGTTGAACGCCTCGACCACCCCCTTGAACTCCGGGTACCAGGCCCAGACGGACACCGTGACCGGTCCGTCGCCGTCGCCGCTCGCCCCGCCGCACGCCGCCGCGGCGAGCAGGCCGCAGACGGCGAGCCCTCCTCGGAGTTTCGCCAACCAGGTGGTGCCGGACATGAGTGCGCCTTTCCGTCGCCGCATGCGCCCGAGGGCATGCGCGACCGCGATCACGGTGCGTGAACGAGACGGACGGGTGGTGGCGACCCCGCGAGGCGCGGTGCGGGCGCCCTGGAGGTCGGGTCCGGGTGTCGCACCACGGCCCGGCGGGTCCTGGGGTCCCGACCGCGTCTGCCACCGTGGCACCGGGTCTTGCTGCGCTGCAAAGCACTATGGACGGCGTTTTGCCGCGCTGCAAGACTCCATCTGAAGTTAATCCAAATGAGATTGGGGTGGTCTCCGCGGCCCGTTCGGTCGGCCTTGTCGCGGCAGGGGTCGGCGTGCACACTCCCTTGCAGCGCTGTAGCGGTGGGGCCGCCGCGCCGGTCCGACGGAGGAGAACGATGCGCGACGCCACGCTGCGTGACGTAGCCGAGCTGGCGGGCGTGTCCGCGCGGACGGTCTCGAACGTGGTGAACGGCTACGCGCGGGTCACCGAGCGGACCCGGGAGAAGGTCGAGCGGGCGATCAAGGAGCTGGGCTACCGGCCCAACGTGCTGGCGCGCAACCTGGCCAACGGCCGGTCCGGGCAGATCGCCGTGGTCGTGCCCTACCTGGACACCCCGTACTTCGCGGAGCTGTTGCAGGCCATCATCCCCAGGGCGCGGGAACGCGGCTACAACGTCCTGATCGACCAGACCGACGGCGACCCGGCGCACGAGCGGGAGCTGATCCGGCGGGGCGGGCGCGCCCTGCTGTTCGACGGCATGATCTTCAGCCCGCTCGGCCTCGCGCAGCAGGACCTGGACGACGGCGACCCGACGCTGCCGCTGGTGGTCCTCGGCGAGCGCTCCTCCAACGGGGCGTTCGACCACGTCGGCATCGACGACGTGGCGGCGTCGCGGGAGGCCACCGCGCACCTCCTGGGCCTGGGCAGGCGGCGGGTCGCGGCCATCGGCGACCAGCCGTACCCGACCGGGGAGGCCGCCCAGCTGCGCACCCTCGGCTACCGGCAGGCCCACGCCGAGGCCGGGCTGCCCGTGGACGAGTCGCTGATCATCCGCAGGCCGAGGTTCAACCGGGCCGACGGCTCGGCCGCGATGCGCGTGCTGCTCGACCGGGCGGACCCGCCGGACGCCGTGTTCTGCTACAGCGACCTGGTCGCGCTCGGCGCGCTGCACGAGGTGCTGGCCCGCGGGCTGCGCGTGCCGGAGGACATCGCGCTGATCGGCTACGACGACATCGAGGACGGCCGCTACTCCACCCCGACGATCAGCACGATCTCGCCGGACAAGGAGGCCATCGCCACGACCGCGGTGGAACGGGTGCTCGCGCGCATCGGCAGCGCCGAACCGCTGCCCGGCATCGAGGTCCGCGCCACGCACCGGCTCGTCGCGCGGCAGAGCACCCTCGGGCGGGCCGCCTCGCGGTGACCCGCGCCGGCCCGCGCCTCAGCGCCGGTTGGGCCTCGGCAGCAGGAGGTGCACGGCGAACGCGGCCAGGGTCGTGAGCACCACCTGGTACAGCAGCGACAACCGCAGGTCGCCGCCGACGGTGAACACGGCCTCCAACCCGGTCGTGACCACGCCCGCCAGGGAGAGCAGGCCGGTCACGTGCCAGCCGAAGAAGCCCGCCGACCAGGCGACCAGCGGCCACCGGCTGCGATCGGGGCGGCGCAGGACCAGGAAGGCGGAGAACGCGGCGGCGGCGTTGAACAGCACGCCCACCGCCCACAGTTCGGCCGGTCCGCCGGAGAGCAGCGTGGCAAGCGTTTGCACCACGATCAGCACGACGACCGACCAGCACCCGACCCGTGTCCTGTCCACGGGGCGGATGCTAGGACAACGGGGTCCGGGCCGGTCCGGCGACCGCGTTTGCCCCCGGACCGGCCGGGTAGCCGCCGGACATGAGCAACGACCTCCCGATCCCGGACTACGACCAGTTGTCCCTGGGTGACCTGCGGCATCGCATCCGCTCCCTCGACCGGGACGAGCTGAGCCGGGTCCTGGACCACGAACGGGACCACGGCGACCGGGTGCCGGTCGTGCAGGTGCTGACCGCGCGACTGGCCGAACTGGACGAAGGTGCCGAGCCCTCCGGCGGCGACCAGCGCAACGCGCCCGGGGCGAGGTCCACCTCGCACACGCCGCCCGTGTCGCCCGCCCACTCGCCGGACGACAACACGCCGTTGCGGCACGGCGTGGCCGGCCAGACGCCCTCGCGCGGCCGCTCCTGAGCGGTCGGCTCCCGGGGCCGCGCGGTCCCGGGCCGCCCCGGGCAACCACGCGCGGCTCCCGGCGCTCCACGTGGTTCCCGGCGACGAAGGCGCGGGTTCGGGCGGCTGTCCGCGGCCCGGCACGGCACCGGGTAGCGAGGTGCGGCTCGGCGCGACACCGGTGCGCCCGCGCGACCCCGGTGCGGCTCGGCATGGCACCGGGCGGCTCGGTTCGCTCGGCGCGGCTCGGCACGGCACCGGGCGGCCTGGTGCGGCCCGGCGCAGCTCGGTGCGGCTCGGCGCGTGAACGGGGTGCGGGTCGGCGGGAGCGGTAATTGGGTCGTGGTCGCGTGGTGGGGTCGCTCTAGAGTGGCTCGGTGCGCGTCCTGTTCACGTTCATCGGCGGGGTCGGTCACTTCGAGCCCATGGTGCCCCTCGCGTCGGCCGTGGCGGCCGCGGGGCACACGGTCGCGGTCGCGGCCGGACCGGCGCGGCGGGAGGCGGTCGAAGGAGCCGGGTTCACCGCGCTGGCCGTCGGCGAGGCCGGGCCGGAGCCGGTCGAGCGCCTGCCGCTGGCCGTGCCCGACCGGGAGCGCGACGACCGCGAGTTGCGCGAGGGGTTCGTGCGGCGTGGCGCGGCCGAGCGCGTGCCGCTCTACCTGGACCTGTTCGACCGGTGGCGGCCCGATGTCGTGGTGTGCGAGGAACTCGACTTCGGCAGCGTGCTCGCCGCCGAGAAGCTCGGCGTGCCGTGGGCGAACTTCCAGGTCATCGCGTCGGGCTCGTTCGTGCGGCCGGCGGTGATCGGCGAACCGCTCGCCGAGCTGCGCGCCGCCCACGGCCTGCCGCCGGACCCCGGGCTGGTCCTGCGCCACCGGCACGTGCTGTTCTCGCCGTTCCCGCCGAGCTTCCGCGACCCGGCGTTCCCGTTGCCGGGCACCGCGTTCCCGATCCGGCCGCCCGCCGGCCCGCCGGTCCCGTCCGCCACGCCCACCGTCTACTTCACGCTGGGCACGGTGTTCAACACCGAGTCCGGCGACCTGTTCGCCCGCGTCCTGGCCGGGTTGGCGCAGCTGCCGGTGGACGTGGTCGCCACCGTGGGGCGGCACGTCGACCCGGCCGAGTTCGGCCCGCAGCGGCCGGGCGTGCGCATAGCCCGGTTCCTGCCGCAGGCCGACGTGCTGCCGCGCTGCGACCTCGTCGTCTCGCACGGCGGCTCGGGCAGCGTCACCGGCGCGCTCGCGCACGGCCTGCCCACCGTGGTGCTGCCGATGGGCGCGGACCAGCCGCAGAACGCCGAGCAGTGCGTGCGGCTCGGCGTCGGGCGGAGCCTGGACCCGGTCGCCGCCGGCCCGGACGACGTGCGCGACGCGGTGGCCGCGGTGCTGGCGGACCCCGGCTACCGGCGGGCGGCGCGGCGGGTCCGCGCCGAGGTGCTCGACCTGCCGGAACCCGCCCAGGGGGTGCCGGTCCTGGAGCGCCTCGCCGAGCACGGTCGACCGCCGTCGGGGGCCGGTGCGCGGACGGCCGCCGACAGGTCATGATGTACGGCGTGGAGTCCACCCGGGTGGACCGCTGGCTGTGGGCGGTCCGGTTGACCAAGACGCGTTCCGACGCCGCCGCGGCGTGTCGGGGCGGGCACGTGCGGGTCAACGACAAGCCGGCCAAGCCCGCGACGTCCGTGACGCCGGGCGACGAAGTGCGGGCACGGGTGGGTGACAGGACCCGGATCGTGGAGGTCGTCCGGGTGATCCAGAAACGCGTCGGCGCGACGGATGCGGTGGGCTGCTTCATCGACCGCACCCCGCCGCCCCCGCCGCCGACCGAGGCCCCGGCGCCGGTCGCGCGCCGCGAGCGCGGCGCCGGCCGCCCCACCAAACGCGACCGCCGCGTCCTCGACCGGTTCCGCAGCGGTCGGCTCTGACCCCCGGCCGGACGACGATCCCACCCGGCCGAAAATTCGGACACAATGCCCGTACCGCCATTCGGGCGCAGTGGGTTTTTGCGAGCAACCTTCATAATGGGACCGAATGACGGAATGCGGTTCACCCGTTAACGGCGACTGTTCGCCAAAACCGCGAGCGAACTTCTTTCGTCACTTTCAGTCACCACAATGGATGACCCGAAGATCCGCTCTCCATTACCGCCGCACCACAAGTTCGCAGCTCTACGTACCAGCGGAAGCCCAGCTGTGACCAGGAGTAATGCGACGGTAACACTGTCTCGATCACCGCACGTGTCGATCAAGCGCGCCCTACCGCGACCGTTTTCCCACCTCCGCCCCATCGCCTCGGCGGGAGTCCGAAGCGACCTGGCACACCGGTGTTGCCGACGTTCCCCACCGCGGGTGTGATGGTCCGCGAATTCGTACCGGGCACACCGCACAACGGGGGAGTCGTGCTGCCCGGAAACGGCCGGAAATCAACCTTGGGGGAAATCACGTGAGTCTCACGACCAGCTACTTCACCACCCCGCAGCACGAGCGGCTGCGGGCGGAGGTGCGGGCGTTCGCGGAGGCGGAGGTCGCGCCCGCGGTGGCCGACATGGAGGAGTCCAAGGCCGTCCACCACGAGCTGTCCCGGCTGATCGCCCGCCAGGGCTGGATCGGCGTCACCGTCGATCCCCGGTACGGGGGCATGGGCCTCGGCCACCTGGCCAAGACCATCATCATCGAGGAGCTGTCCCGCGTCAGCGGCGCGATGGGTGCCATGGTGCAGGCGTCCCAGCTCGGCGTGGCGAAGATCGTCCACTTCGGCGACGAGCGCCAGAAGCAGCGGTGGTTGCCCGAGGTCGCCGACGGCTCCTGCCTGCCCACCATCGCGGTCACCGAGCCCGAGGCCGGCGGGCACGTGCTCGGCATGGCCGCGACCGCCGAACGGGTCGGCGACGAGTACGTCCTCAACGGCCGCAAGGTGTTCGTGGGCAACAGCCACGTCGGCGACCTGCACGGCGTGGTGGTCCGCACCGGGCCGGGCTCGCGCGGGCTGTCCGCGTTCCTGGTCGAGGCGACCGCGCCCGGCTTCTCGCTCGCGCCGCACCGCCCGGCCCTGGGCCTGCACGGCTTCAGCTTCGGCGAGCTGATCTTCGACGACTGCCGCGTGCCGGCCGGGAACCTGCTCGGCGCGGAGGGCGACGGCCTGGCCGTCGCCTACTCGTCCAGCGTGCTGTACGGCCGGCCGAACCTGACCGCCGTGTCGCTCGGCATCCACGCCGCGATCGTGGCGCAGGCGGTCCGCTTCGCGAGCACCCACCGGCGGTACGGCAAGCCGCTGGCCGACCTGCCCACCGTGAAGCAGAAGCTGGGCCAGATGCAGTCCCAGCTCATGACCGCGCGGCTGGCCGCCTACCACGCCGCGCACCTGCTCGACCAGGGCCTGCCGTGCGACGCGGAGCTGATCAGCGCCAAGCTGCTCAACGTGGAGTCCTCTTTGGACTCCGCACGGACCGCGATGGAGATCCACGCGGCGTACGGGCTCGACCCGGACCGGACGGTCGAACGCCTCCTGCGCGACGCCCACCACATCTACTCCCCCGCGGGCACGTCGGACATCCAGCGCCTGCGGCTCGCCGAGGTCGCGCTCGGCACCTACCGGGACCAGTGGTCGGTCCGGCTGGCGGACAAGCTCCGGGCGAGCAGCGTCGCGCTCGACCGGGTGACGCTGGTCGCGGGCGAGCCGGCGGCCCTCAAGGAGCCCGCGGTCGCCTCCTCCTGAGGACGGGCGGAGGGGTGTCCCGCCCGGGACACCCGCCGCGGGTCACCGCCGGGCTCCACCGCGCGGTCCACCGGGCGTCATTGCCGGGATTCACCCGGCTTCGCCGCGCGGTCCACCGGGCTTCGCCGCGCGGTCCACCGGGCTTCACCGCCGCTGATCACCGAGCTTCGCCGCGCGGTTCGCCGAGCTTCACCGCCACCACGCCGCCGAGGATCAACGCGCCGCCCACGAGCCGCACCCCGCCCGGGGCCTCGCCGAGCAGCAGCCACGCGAACAGCAGCGCGCTCACGACCTCGGTCAACGCCACGAACGACGCCAGCCGCGACCCGAGCCGCCGGACCGCGGCGATGCCCGCGACGTAGGCCAGCGCGGCCGTCACCACGCCCAGCGCGAGCACCGGCGACCACCACGGCACGGTGAACCCGTCGAACGCGACCGGCCGCGCCGACACCGCGAACGGCACGATCCCGACCGCGCCCGCCACCAGCAACGCGACACCGCCCAGCAGCAACCCGCCGGCGGCCAGCACGGTGCCGGGCAGCCCGTCGTCGTCCCGCGCCGACAGGACGAAGTACACCGCCGCGCCCACCATCGCGCCCAACGCCCACAGCACGCCCACGACGTCGGCCCGCGCACCGGACACCAGGTCGAGCACGAGCGTCAACCCCAGCAGGCCGAGCACCGCGCCCACCACGGTCAGCCGGGTGGGCCGCTGGCCGCGGCGCAGCCACAGCCAGGCGACCACGGCGACCGGCGCGGTGTACTCGACCAGCAGCGCGACGCCGACCTCCATGCGCGCGACGGCGTTGAAGAACGCCAGCTGGCACCCGGCGACCGCGGCGAGGCCGTAGGCGGTGATCAGCGGCGCGGTGCGGCGCAGCAGGCCCCACCGGCCGCGCAGCTGGAAGGCCGCCACGGGCGCGAGCACGACGCCCGCCAGCAGCACCCGCACCGCCACCGCGGCCGCCGAGGACCAGCCCGCGTCCATCAGCCCGCTCGCCAGCGGCCCGGACAACCCGAACGACGACGCCGACAGCACCGCGAAGCCCAACCCGGACCGCAGCCGCCCGCCCACCCGCGTGTCATGTGTCATCGTCGCCATGACCCATGACGCTATGGACCGCGGCGGTAATCTGTCAACATGGTTTTCACCCATGACACGACCGCGTCGCTGGTCGCCGCGGTCGCCTTGGTGAACTCGGCCGAGGAGCCGGACACGATGACCCGCCCGGCCCAGCTCGACGCGTTCTTCGCCGAGCACGGCTACACCGGCTCCCGCACCCGCGACGCGGCCGAGCTGGAGGCCGTCCGCGCGCTGCGCGCCCCGCTCCGCCGCCTGCTGACCAGCGACCGCGACACCGCCGTGCGCCTGGTCAACGACATCCTGGCCCGGCACCACGTCGTGCCCCAGCTCGTCCGGCACGACGACCAGGACTACCACCTGCACGCCACCGACCCGTCCACGCCGCTCGCCGACCGGATCGAGGTGGAGACGGCCATGGCGATGGTCGACGTGATCCGCGCCGACGAGCTGAGCCGGCTGTCGGTCTGCGCCGACGACACGTGCGGCGGGCTGGTGCTCGACCTGTCCCGCAACCGCTCTCGCCGCTACTGCAGCACCGCGTGCGGCAACCGGATCGCGGTCGCCGCCTACCGCGCCCGCAAGGGCTGAGCCGGGCGCGCGATCACGCGCCGGGCGACCGGCCCCGGGAGCCCGCCCCGACGAGCCGCGCGAGCGACGTCGCGGGGTGCCCGGTCAGGTCGGGCACCGCAGGGTCGACGTGGGCCAGCTCGCCGTTCGCGATGGCGGTGTAGGTCGAGACCCAGGCGTCGACCTGCCAGTCGGGCGCGCCGTAGCGGGCGCGCGAGCGGTACGCCTCGGCCACGGTCTCCGGGTGGTAGGTGATCGTCCGCCCGGTCGCGGCGGACAGCACGGCGGCGACCTCGTGCAGGGTCAGCGCCTCCGGACCGGTCAGGTCGTAGGTGCGGCCGGCGTGCGCGTCCGGGTCGGTCAGGACGGCCGTGGCGGCGTCGGCGATGTCGTCCTGCGCCACGGCGGCCACCCGACCGTCGCCGGCGGGGCCGCGCAGCACGTCGTCCTCGCCCACCATGGCGGGCAGGAAGTCGGCGTAGAGGTTGTCGCGCAGGAAGGTGAACCGCAGGCCACTGGCCCGGATGTGCTGCTCGGTGGCCCAGTGGTCGCGCGCGAGCGTGAACGTGGCGTCCGGCGCGGCGCCGGCGAACGAGACGTAGACGAGGTGCCCGACCCCGGCGTCCGCCGCCGCGTCCACGAACGCGCGGTGCTGGTCGACGCGGTCCACCGACTCCGACGCCGAGACCATGAGGACGGTCGGGACGCCGTCGAGGGCGCGGCGGACGGCGTCGCGGTCGGCGAACGCGGCCTGCGCCGTGGTGGCCCCCGGGAGCCGGGGCGCGCGGGAGGGGTCGCGGACGACGAGCACCTGGGCGTGGCCCGCGTCGGCGAGGCGGCGGGCGACGCGTCCGCCGAGGTGCCCGGTCGCGCCGGTGACCGCGAGCGGCGTGCTGGTCGACATGCCCGGCAGTCTCCCACCCCGCCACGACCCGGCGCGCGTTCGCCACCCTTCCGGGGAATGCGCCGGAACCGGGCGGTGCGGACGCGGGATCCCCCCTGTCCCGCGTCCGCACCGCCCGGTCACCCGCACCGGACCCGCCACGCCGATCGACCACACCGATCAGCCCGCCGGTCGGCGGCACCGGATCGGCCACGCCGGGTGGTCCGCAGGCGGTCGGCCACGCCGGGCGAACCACGCCGGGCGAACCACGCCGGGCGAACCACGCCGGGCGGCCGCGGGTCGGCCGCCGTCACCAGTGCAGGTCGGGCAGTTCCGCGATCCGGATCAGGTCCGCCTCCCCCAACGGCGGGGTCGGGCGGGTCGGGGTGCCGGACTCGCTGCCGTCCCCGGCGACGGCGGCGTTGGAGGTGTGGACGGTGAGCCGACTGCCGTCCGCCGCCCGCGCGTGCAGCGCGAGCCGGGTCAGGCCGCCGTCCGTCCCGGTCGTCAGCGCCGCCCGCCGACCGCCGGCCAGGTCCACCAGGCGGCACGTGGTCCCGGCGGGGCAACTCACCTCGCCCTCCCCGGGCTTCTCCACGGTCACCATGAGCCAGCCCCGGCCGGCCGCGTCGGACAGGTTGGCGAACGCGCGGTAGCCGCCCTGGCGGACGCGGAACCGCAGGGGCTCGTCGCCCGCGGCCACGGGCTCGGCCGCCAACCCGGCGGGCAGCGCGCCCGCCAGCACCGGGTCCAGCTCGGCCGCGCGGCGGTCGGACGGGTCGGCGGGCACCGGCCGCCCCTGCCACCGCACCCGCAGCTGCGGCGCGGCGGCGAGGGCGACGAGCTGGTCGTCGGTCAGCACCCTCGTCGTGGAGCCCGTCCCGCCGGTCTCCATGACGTGGACGAACGTGCCGTCGGCCCGCCACACGTCCGCGCTGACCAGGACCGCCTCCGTGCCCGGCTCGACGGTGACCCGCGCCGTCGAGCCGTCCGGCAGCGTCCGGGTCGAGCACCGCGTCCCCTCGTCGAAGAACACGCACTCGCCGGCCGGCTGACCGCCGAGCGCGCGGACGTACACGACGACCGTCCGGTCGCCGAGCCGGAAGTCGCCGCCCCAGCTCTCCGCGACCACGCACAACGTCAACGGGGTCGCCTCCACCCCGGGCGGCAGCGGCAGCGGCGACTGCCGGACCGCGTCGGTGAGCCGGCCCGACTCGGCCAGCTCCTCCGGGGTGGCCGTGCCGCGCGGCTGGTCGGCGAAACCGCCGGTCATCGCGGGCACCACGCAGCCCGGCGAGGCGGTGGCGGTCGTCGTGGGCGCGGGCGACAGCACCCCCGCGGGCGGGGCCGGCTCGCGCGTGGACCCGCCGGTCACGACCGCGGTCGTGGCGACCGCCGCGACGATCCCGGCCGCCGTCGCCGACAGCGCCCCGAGCCGCCGCCGGGCCCGCCGCCTGCGCCCGTCCGCCACGACGCGCTCGAACTCCAGGCCCAACCCCGGCTCGTCGGCCAGCGCAGTCCGGATCATGTCCCGCACCTCGTCGCTCACGAGCCCTCCCACAGCACGGTCGGCCTGGTCGCCAGCGCGCGCCGCAACGCGCTCAGGCCCTTGGACACCTGGCTCTTCACCGTTCCCTCGCTGCACCCGAGCGCCGCCGCCGTCTCCGCGACCGGCAGGTCCTCCCAGTACCGCAGCACGACGGCGGCCCGCTGCCGCGGCGGCAGCGACGCCAACGCGCGCCGCACGTCCATGGCCTCCTCGACCCCCGTCGACGTGCGGGCGACCTCCGGCACGGCCTCGACCACCGTCTCCGGCCGCCGGCCCCGCCACCGGGACTCGTCGATGACGGCCCGCACCAGCACCTTGCGCACGTACGCGTCGACCCGTCCGTCCCGGTCCAGGCGTCCCCAGTGCACGTACACCTTGGCCAGCGCGACCTGCGCGAGGTCCTCGGCCCGGTGCCAGTCACCGCACAGCAAGTAGGCGGTCCGCCGCACGACGGCCGCCCGTGCCTCGAAGTAGGCCCGGAACTCGCGGTCCCGATCGGGCACGTGACACCTCCTCCACTCGGTCACCCCCTATACGGCGACCGGGGACGGCCCGTTGCCCGTAACTTTGCGTGACGGGCGCACACGACGGGACGTCCCGGCGGGGCGTGAGCCGCCCGGCCGGGACGTCCGAGGTGAGCGCGGCGAACCCCCCTACTGCTCCCGCGCCCACGCCTTGGCCAGCGCCAGCTTGCCGCCGGTGTGCAGCAGCGACCCGGAGTACACCCGGCTCGCCAGCAGCACGATCAGCACGACGCTCGCGGCCAGCAGGCCCAGCGCCAGCAGCGGCTCCCACACCGCCGCCTCCCCGGTGAACAGCCGCACCGGCATCGCGATGGCCGACGAGAACGGCACGAACGACAGCACCGTGAGCACGGTGACGTTGTCGGAGAAGAACATCACGCCGAAGTACGGGCCCATCACCAGGATCATCACCAGGCTCATGCTCGACCCCAGGTCCTCCTGCCTGCTGACCAGCGACCCGGCGACCGCCCACATGGCGGCCAGCAGCACGAACCCCAGCACCAGGAACGGCACGAACCAGCCCAGCGCGGGCGCGATCAACGACAGCAGCTCCGAGTGCCCGCCCAGCCGCAGCGCGATGGGCGCGGCCACCGCGATCACCACCACCTGGCCGATCGTCAGCAGCGAGTGCCCCACGATCTTGCCCGCCAGCAGCGCCCGCACCGGCACCGTCGCCACCAGGATCTCCACGATGCGGGTCTGCTTCTCGGTCACCGTGCTCTGCGCGATCGCCACCCCGCTCATCCCGAACATCAGGAACACCAGCGAGAACACCATGATCGCGAGCTGCCGCTGGCCCTGGCCCACCTCGGCCGGGTCGAGCAGGTCCACCGGCGGCGCGGTGCTCAGCGAGGCGAGCACGTCGGTCGGCGCGTCGGACAGCGCCAGCACGCGCACGCCCGTGGCGGACTCCCCCGTGGTGTCGGGCACGACCGCCGCCTCGACCTCCTCCGAGCGGATGAGCGCCTCGGCGGCGGCCACGTCGGCGACCTCGCGCACCTCCAGCCCGCTGTCGGTCAGCACCCCGGCGGCGTCGCCGACCGCGGCGACCTTGGTCTCACCGCCGCCGAGCACCGTCGGCAGGATGGAGATCGCGAACAGGCCGACCACGATGACCGCGAGGCCGATCCAGAAACCCTTGGCCCGCAGGAACGTCTTCATCTCCCGCTCGGCGACCAGCCGGGTGGCCGCCGCGAAACCGCGGGACCCGCCGCCCTGCTCCGTCACGCCGGTCATCAGATCGCCTCCTTGAAGATCTCGTCGAGCGTCGGCACGACGGGGGTGAAGCTGCGCACGGAGCCGCGGCGCAGGGCGGCTTCGAGGACCACCTGGTCCGCGCCCGGGTCGCCGTCCGGTTCGAACACCACGCGGGGACCGTCGACGTCGACCACCCGCACGCCCGGCACGTCCCGCACCCACCCGGCGTCGGAGGCCACGACCAGCTCGAACCGCGCGGTGCCGTACCGGGCGCGCAGCTCGTCGCGGGCGCCGCCGACCGCGATCCGGCCGCCGGAGATGATCACGACGTCGTCGCACAGCCGCTCCACCACGGAGAGCTGGTGGCTGGAGAACAGCACGGGCACGCCGTTGGCGGCCCGCTCGCGCAGCACGCCGAGCACCGTCTCGACCGCGATCGGGTCCAGGCCGGAGAACGGCTCGTCCAGGATCAGCATGACGGGGTCGTGCACCAGGGCGGCGGCGACCTGAGCGCGCTGCTGGTTGCCCAGCGACAGCTCCTCCAGCTTGTCCTTGGCCCGGTGGCCCAGTTCGAGCTGGTCCAGCAGGCGCTCGGTGTTGCGCCGCGCCGTGTCCCGGTCCAGGCCGTGCAGCTGGCCGAGCCAGCTGATCTGCTCGGCGACGCCCATCTTCGGGTACAGGCCGCGCTCCTCGGGCATGTACCCGAACCGCTGCCGCACCGCGCCGGTCACCGGCGAGCCCTGCCAGGCGACCGTGCCCGCGTGCGCGGCGAGGACGCCGAGGACGATGCGCATGGTGGTGGTCTTGCCCGACCCGTTCGCGCCCAGGAACCCGGTCATGCGACCGGGGCGGACCTCGAAGGACACGCCGTCCAGGACCTGGTGGTCGCCGAAACTCCGGCTGACCGACGTCACTGTCAACATGCCCGCAACGCTAGGCGGCGGACGTGGGCGGAACGTCCGGCTGGAGATCGACTGCCGGGGTCATCCTCGCGGAGGACACGTGCACGGTCGATCACGCCGGGTGGCCGCCGAGCCGGGAACGCGCCGGGACGGACGAGGAGCCCGCACCGCCGGAAGCGAGGCCCGGGCGCTCACGGGACCGGCCGGCCCGACGCCCTCCGCTCAGGTCCGGCCCGGTTCCACGATCCCCTGCTCGTAGGCGAACACGACGGCGTGCGTGCGGTCGCGCAGGCCGAGCTTGGCCAGGATGCGCGACACGTGCGTCTTCACCGTCGTCTCGCCCAGGTACAGCGCCGCCGCGATCTCCGCGTTGCTCGCCCCGCGCGCCAGGTGCACCAGCACCTCGAACTCCCGGTCGGTCAGCTCCGACGGCCGGCGCGAGGGGGTGGCCGGGCCCGGCGCGGCGAACCGGGCGATCACCCGGCGCGTCACCTCCGGCGACAGCAGGGCGTCGCCCCGCGCCACCACCCGCACCGAGTCGACCAGGTCCTCCGGCGAGGCGTTCTTGAGCAGGAACCCGCTCGCGCCCGCCCGCAACGCCTCGAACAGGTAGTCCTCGCGGTCGAACGTGGTCAGGATGACGACCTTGATCGGGTGGCCCGCGCCGTCCGGCCCGAGGATGCGCCGGGTCGCCTCCAGCCCGTCGATGCCGGGCATCTGCACGTCCATCAGCACCACGTCCGGCTGCAACCGGCCGACGACGTCCACCGCCTCGACGCCGTCCCGCGCCTCGCCCACGACCTCGATGTCGTCCTCGGTGCCGAGGATCACCCGGAAGCCCGCCCGGACCAGGTCCTGGTCGTCGGCGAGCACCACGCGCAACGGAGTCGTCATGCGGGGAACCTCGCACGGACCCGGTAGCCCGCGTCACGGCGGGGTCCGGTCTCCAGCTCCCCGCCGTGCACCGCGACCCGCTCCCGCATCCCGACCAGGCCGAACCCGGCCCTGGCCGCCCCGCTGCCCCGGCCCCGGCCGTCGTCGGCGATCTCGACCTCCAGGCTGTTCTCCAGGAACCGCACCCGCACGTCGGCCTTGCGCGCGTCGGCGTGCTTCACCACGTTCGTCAACGACTCCTGCACGATCCGGTACACCGACAGCGCCACGCCCTCCGGCACCGGCCGCGGGTCGCCGTACACGCCGTGCACCACCTCCAGCCCGGCGGACCGGGCCTGCTCGGCCAGCTCCGGGAGCTGGTCCAGCCCCGGCGACGACGTCTCGCCCGCCGCCTCGGCGACCGCCTCGTCCGGGTCGGCCCGCAGCACGCCCAGCAGGCCGCGCAGCTCGCCGATGGCGGTGCGCGCGGTGTCCTCGACGGTCCGCAACGCGTCGCGGGCCAGCTCCGGGTCGCGGTCGAGCACCCGGCGGGCCGCGCCCGCCTGCACGCCCATCACCGACACGTGGTGCGCCACGACGTCGTGCAGGTCGCGGGCGATGCGCACGCGTTCGGCGACGATCGCGCCCCGGGTGTTCTGCTCCTGCGAGCGGCGCAGCTCCTCCGCCCGGTGCTCCAGCTCGGCCTGCCGGCGGGCCGACACCCACGCCATGTCGCCGAAGAAGTACGCGGCGAGGAAGAACAGCAGGTTGAACCCGATGCCGTAGAGGACCGACGCGAGCACGGGGTCGAGCGGGCCGGAGGCGCGGGCGAACTCGGGCGCGGGCTCGACCAGGAACCGCACCAGCCCGAACCCGAGCCAGGCGAACATCCCGACGACGACCGCGATCCGCGCCCACCGCGCCCTGGTCCGGTCGCGCCCCCACGCGCCCGCGCTGAACATCGCCAGGAACAACGCGACCGACGGCACGAGGTTGTCCCCGACCCGCCGTGACTGCGCCACGATGAACAGCACCGCGACGACGAGCAGCACCACCAGCGGGAACCGCCGCCGCGCCACCAGCGGCGCGGTCAGCACCGCACCCCAGGCGAACTGCTCGACCAGCGGCGGCCCGCCGTCCCACGGGCTCGCGCCCATGCTGCTGATCAGCACCGTCACCACGACGGTGCACGCCATCGCCGCCAGCGCGAGCCAGACGTCGTGCCGCTGCTGCGCCGGGGTGGGGCCGGGACGCCGCCACCGGGCCCAGTCCGGCTCGGCCCCGCGGCCGTCCTCGCGCGACCGTTCGTCCGTCATGCCCAGAACGTAACCCGAGCGCCGGCCGTCCCGGGACGCGGCCGCTCAGCGGGACCGGACCGCGGTGACCACGACGGTGGTGTAGGCCATCACGAAGCTGCCGCCCACCGCGTCGACGGCCGCGCCGATGCCGGTCAGCACCTCGTCCGCCCTCTCCGGCGGGATCAGGGCGTGCGCGCCCGAGGTCGGCGCCTGGTCCACCCACTCGTCCCGGGTGTAGGTCCGCTCCCAGTCGAACCGCTGCTCGCCGGGTTCGCCGAACGCCCCCGACCGCCGGATGCCGTCGACCGCCGCGGTGGTGAACGGCGAGGGGCCGCCGGCGGGGCGCGTCAGCGGCGAGCCCGGCAGCACCCGCCGGTAGACCTCGGCGAAGGCCGCCGCCAGGTCGGCGGGCGGCCGGGCGACGTTCCAGAACACGGCCAGCACGCCACCGGGCCGCAGCACGCGCGCCGCCTTGGCCGCGCCCGCGACCGGGTCCACCCAGTGCCAGGTCTGACCGGCCACGACCGCGTCGAACACCCGGCCGGCGGGGTCCCAGTCCTCGAACGCGGCCACCTCGACCTCGACGCCGCGCCGACGTGCCCAGGCGGCCATCCGGGGATCGACCTCGACCCCGAGCACCCGGCACCCGGCCGCCTGGAACAGGCGGGCCGCGATGCCGGTGCCCGCGCCGACGTCGACCACGTCCGGGCCCGGCGCGGCGGCGACGATCGCGGCCACGGCGGCGTCCGGGTAGGAGGGCCGGGTGCGGTCGTAGCGCTCGGGGTCCGCGCCGAACGACTCGGCCATGTTCCGCGCGCGATGGGGTTCCGACGGTAGAGTGGGCATGCGCCCACTATGAGTGGGCAGATGCCCACTCGTCAACCGAGAGGAGTGCCGTGCCGACCGGTGTGGCCATCCGCGACGTCCGCGAGCAGCTGTTCGACGCCGCCGACCGCATCCTGCTGCGGGACGGTCCCAGCGCGCTGACCAGCCGCGCGGTCACCGCGGAGGCGGGGGTCGCCAAGGGTGTCCTGCACCGGCACTTCGAGGACTTCGACGCGTTCCTGGCGGCCTTCGTGCTCGACCGGGTGCACCGGATGGACGCCCAGGCCGCGGCCCTGCGCGGGGCCGCGGGCAGCGGCACGGTCGGCGACAACCTCACCGACGTGCTGATCGCGTTGTTCGGGTCGGTGGCGGTGGCGATCGTGGCCCTGGTGACGTTCCGGGACGAGCTGCGCGCCCGGCTGCGCGAGACCTGGCCCGCCGGCGTCCCGGTGCTGACCGAGGCGGTGACCATGATCGAGACCTACCTGGCCGCGGAACGCGATCTCGGCCGCCTCGCGCCGGACGCCCCGGTCGAGGCGCTCGCGCCGACCCTCATCGGCACGGCGCACCTGCTGTTCGCCGATCGCGGCGGCGCGCGGCCGGGGCGGGACGCCGTGCAGCGGGCGGTGACCTCGGTCGTCGGCGCGGCCCTGCGCCAACCCTGACCGCCCGTCGCGCCTCAGGCGCGGTCCCTTCCGCGGTCGGCGGGTTCCCCGGTCGGCAGGCGGAGGGTGAAGGTGGAGCCCCGGCCGGGCGCGCTCACCGCGGTGAGCGTGCCGCCGTGCGCCTCGACCAGGTGCCTGGCGATCGCGAGCCCCAGGCCGCTGCCCCCGGTGGCGCGGCTGCGGGACGGGTCGGCGCGGTAGAAGCGGTCGAAGACGTGCGGCAGGTGGGCCGCGGCGATGCCGGTCCCGGTGTCGGCGACGGCGAACTCCACCGCGTCCGCGTGCCCGCGCACGGCGACCACCACGGACCCGCCGGCCGGGGTGTGCCGGATCGCGTTGGACACGAGGTTGCCCAGCGCCTGGCGCAGCCTGGCCGGGTCGGCCCGCACCACCACGGACCGGTCCGCCACGACCCGCAGGTCCACCCGGCACGCCTCCGCCCCGGCGCGGTGCGCGGCGACGGCCTGCTCGGCGAGGTCGGCCGCCTGCCGCTCCTCCGGGTGCACGCGCAGCATGCCCGCGTCGGCGAGCGCGAGGTCGTGCAGGTCGCTCACGAGGCGTTCCAGCAGGGACTCCTCCTCCAGCAGCGACCCGACCAGCGCCGGGTCGAACGGCAGCACGCCGTCCTGCACGGCTTCCAGGTGGCTGCGGATGTTCGCGAGCGGGGTGCGCAGCTCGTGGGCCACGTCGCCGACGAGCGCCCGGCGGCGGTGGTCGGCGCTCGCGATCGCGTCGGCCATGGTGTTGAAGGCGGCGGCGAGGCGGGTGATCTCGTCGTCGCCGCGCACCGGGACGCGGGTCGCGCGGTCGCCGGCCGCCATCCGACCGGCCGCGACGGTCAGCGCGCGGATCGGGCGCACCAGCCGGCGGCCGGCCGGCACCGTGACGGCGGCCGCGACGAGCAGGACGGCCACCACCGTCGCCGCCGTCCGCCACCGGCCGTCCGGGGAGAAGGGGTCGAACCGCTCGCTCGCGCCGAGGTACAGGTGGGCGGGCGCGGCGACGTACGGCCGCTTGGCCTCGGCCCGCGCGGACTCCAGGCACCCGGCCCAGGCCGGTGTCGCCGCCTGCCGCGGGCGCAGCGCCCGTGCCCCGGTCGGGTCGGTCGTGACCTCGTAGGCGAGGCCGTGCCCGGCCAGGCAGGGGACGGCCAGGTCCACCGCCCGCTCGTCGAGCGCCCGACCGGCCGCCGACGGCGCGACCAGCGCCTCGGGCACGCACGGGTCCGCCACCGGCTCACCCGGCCGCGAACCGACGACGTGGCGGCGGTGCGCGGCCGTCCGCTCGTGGGCGGTCGCGCGCAGGCAGTCCAGCGCCCGGTCGACGTGCGCCTGCCGCTGCCGCCGCTCCTCCTCGGTGAGCCGCCAGACGAAGAACCCGAGGCGCACGCCCAGCGCCGGGTCCCGCACCACCACGTTGGGCGGCGGCGCGCCGGCGGCGGGCGGCGGGCGGGTGGCGTCGATCGTCGCCGCGGGCGCGGCGGGCAGGTCGGCGGGGACGCCCCCGAGGAGCACGGCCGAGTCCACGAACGGCGTGCCGTCCGGTCCGGTGAGGGCGATGCGGCGGCCGGTGGCCTCCGCCAGCTCCCGCACGAGCGCGTCGACGCCGGTCCAGTCGCGGTGCTCGTCGGCGTAGGCGCGCAGCCGGGCGAGGATCCCGCCGTCGGTCGACAGCAGCGACGCGTCGGCGGCCGGGTCCTCGCGCGGCCGGTCGCCCGTGCCGCGGGTGGCGAGCACCGCGGTCGCGCCGACCGCGAGCGCCGCCACGGTCAGCGACAGCCCGACCAGCCGCGACAGCAGGCTACGGCGCACCGCCGTCCCCCTCCCCCGCGGTTTCGGCCAGCTTGTAGCCGACGCCGTAGACGGTGAGCAGGTACCGCGGCCGGGTGGGGACCGGCTCGACCTTGCGGCGCAGGTTGACCACGTGCGTGTCGATCGTGCGGCCGGTGACGTCGCGGTCGAAGCCGCCGACCCGCTCCAGCAGCAGCTGCCGGGTGAACGCCCGCCCCGGCGCGGCCGCGAGGCAGGCCAGGATGGCGAACTCGGCCGGCGTCGTGCCCACCGGGCGGCCGCCGGCGCGGACCTCGTGCCGGGCCACGTCGACCACCAGGTCGCCGACCCGGTACCGCGCCGGCTCGGCCCCCGTGACGCGGGCGGCGCGGCGCAGCACGGCGGACACCCTGGCGAGGAGTTCCCTGGGCCGGTAGGGCTTGGTGAGGTAGTCGTCCGCGCCGAGCGCGAGACCGAGCACCAGGTCGTCCTCGCCGGCCCGCGCGGTGAGCATGACGATCGGCACGTCCCGCTCGGCGCGCAGCGCCCGGCACACGGCCAGGCCGTCCAGGCCCGGCAGCATCACGTCGAGCAGCAGCAGGTCCGGCGGGCGGCGTCGCGCGTGGTCCAGCGCGGCGCGCCCGTCGTGCACCACGGTGGCCTCGTGGCCCTCGCGTTCGAGGTAGCGGCGGATCACCTCCGCCTGCTTGCGGTCGTCCTCGGCGACCAGGATGCGTGCCGGCATGCCCGGGAGTCTCGCCCGCGAACCTGTGAATCCGCCCAGAGGAGCGGAGCCCCCGCCCGATCCTGACAAGATCCTGACCGACGCCCGGCACGCTCCGGGCCATGACCAAGCACCACGCACCGAAGTCGGACACCGCCGAGCCCCCGACGACCCGGCCGTCACGCCGAACCGTGCTCGCCGCGCTGGGGGTCGGCTCGGTCGCGGGCGGGCTGGTGGCCGCCGGCGGCCCGGCACAGGCCCGCGCCGGCTCCGACCGCGTCCCCGACGGCTTCCGACCGGGTGGCGAGTTCGACCGGCACCTCGCGCAGCTCGTCGAGCAGGACGCGTTCTCCGGCACCGTGCTCGTGACGCGCCGGGACAGGACCGTCCTGGCCCGTGCGCACGGGATGGCGGACAAGGCGCGGGGCGTCCCCAACGGCCCGGACACGCTGTTCGCCCTCGGCTCGATCACCAAGCTGTTCACCGCGACCGCCGTCCACCAGCTCGCCGAACGGGGCGAGGTCTCCTACGGCGCGTCCCTGGGGACCTACCTGTCGGGCTTCCGGCCCGAGGTCGCCGAGTCCGTCACGGTCCACCAGCTCCTCACCCACACGTCCGGCCTGGGCCGGCCGGCGATCAACCCGCCGCGACCCCCGGGCCAGGACCAGTGGACGACCCTGGACGAGATGTTCGCCGGCACCGCGGCCTTCATCCGGACCCTGCCGCTGCGCTTCACCCCGGGCTCCGGGAACGACTACAGCAACGACGGCTATCACGTGCTGGGCGAGATCGTGGCCCGGGTGTCGGGGCAGAGCTACCACGACTACGTCCGCGAGCACGTGTTCGCCCGCGCCGGCATGTCCACGGCGTTCTTCCCCACCCCGGCCGAGTGGCGCGCGGACCGCCGCCTCGCCCACCCCTACGACAAGCTCGGCGGCGCGGAGTGGACGGACGTGATCGGCATGTTCGACGGGGGCATCCTCGCCGGCCCCGCCGGCGGCGCGTTCGCCACCGCCGCCGACGTGGCGCGCTTCGCGAGCGCGTTCCAGCGCGACGCGCTCCACTCGGCGGCGCACACCCACCTCGCCGCGAGCCCGAAGTGGCCCCTGGGCCCGGACTTCTTCGAGGGGTACGGGCCGAGCACGCGTTACGTGGACGGCCGCCGGATCAACGGCCACAACGGCGGCGCGAGGGGCGTGTCCACCAACCTGGACTGGTTCCCCGGGTCCGGGTGGACGGCGGTGGTCCTGGGCAACTACGGCGACAGCGCCCTTCCCGTGACGCGCAAGGCCCGTCAGCTGATCCTCGCGTCGGACTGACCACACGCGACGGTCGGCCCGACGCCGGGGAGGCCCGCGGCGGATCGGCATCCGCCGCGGGTCCCGGGGAAGACCCGCGCGACCCGGGAGTCGACGTCGCCCGCGCCCGACGCGTGCCTCAGAGCACCGCCGCGAGGTTCTCCAGGGCGGCCGACGGGTCCGGGCCGATCGGGAACAGCACGGCGCTGTCCACCCCGGCCGCGAACAGCTCCTCCAGCCGCGCCCGCGCCTCCCGCGGCGTGCCGGTCACGGCGAGCTGCCGCACCCACTCCGCCGGCAGCCGGCGCGCGAACTCCTCCCGGCTCGCGCACTCCCGGCGCAGCGCGGCGAACTCCGCCGCGAACGGCAGCGGCGCGATGTGCGGGATCCAGTCCGGCTCGCCGATCCACTCCAGGCCGGACCGCACCGCCTCGACCGCCGCCGCGCCGTCCGCGTCCACGACGGCCGCGTTGTAGCCCACCAGCCGGTGCGGACGGCCCGCGCCGATGTGCGCCAGCGCGGCACGGGCGTACTCCGGCGTCGTCGGCTCGGCCAGGATCGTCCCGTCCGCCACCCGCCCGGACACGGCCAGCGACTTCGGCCCGCGCACGCCCGCCAGCACGGGCGGCGGGCTGTCCGGCACGCACGCCTCCTCCAGCCGCACCCCGTGCAGCCGCACGTGCTGCCCCGGCTCGACCGACTCGCCGCGCAGCAGCGCGGTCACCGCGCCCAGGTACTCCTCCAGCAGCGCCAACGGGCCGGCCGGCCACTCGCCCACCGACCGCATCCAGCCGGGCATCCCGTGCCCGATGCCGATGTCCACGCGGCCGGGGAACAGCTGGGCCAGCGTCGCGGCCTCCATCGCGGCGAACGCGGCGTTGCGCGCGCCCACCGGCAGCAGCCCGATGCCGACCCGGACGCGCTCCGTCACCGCGAGCACCGCCGCGGCCTGGCCGACGCCGCCGCGGAAACCCAGGTCCTCCACCACCCACAGCTCGTCGAACCCCAGCTCGTCGGCGCGCCGCGCGAACGGCAGCACCCGCTCGGGCGCGAGGTCGCGGGGCAGCATGACCCCGACCGATCCGGACCGGCTCACCACGTCTCCGTTCACGTTCGCAGGTAGGAAGCGCCGTTGAGGTCGAGCACCGCGCCGGACGCCCACTCGGCCTCGGGCGAGGCGAGGTAGACCACCGCGGCGGCGACCTCCTCCGGCCGGGCGACCCGCCCGAACGGGCTCTGCCGCCGCACGTCGTCGGTCACCATGGAGGCCACCCGGTCGGTGGCCACGAACCCCGGGGCCACCGAGGCCACCGCGATGCCGTGCGGCGCGAGGGCGACCGCGAGCGACTGCCCCATCGAGTGCAGCGCCGCCTTGCTCGCGCCGTAGGCGGGCATGTCCGGCTCGCCGCGGAACGCGCCGCGCGAGCCGACGTTGACGATCCGCCCGCGGACGCCGCGCTCGATCATGTGCCTGGCCACGCAGTACGACATGTCCGCCGCGCCGAACACGTTCACCGCGAACGTGCGCCGCCACAACGACCGCCACTGCGCGTAGGTCAGGTCCACCGACCCCAGCTCCACCAGGCCCGCGTTGTTGACCAGCACGTCGATCCCGCCGAGCGTGTCCACGGCGGAGCCGACGACTCGCTGGATCGCGTCGGGGTCGGCCAGGTCCACGTCCGAGGAGGACAGTGCCACCACGTCGTCCCCCAGGTCGCGGAACGCCTGCGCGATCGCCGCGCCGATGCCGCGGCTGCCACCGGTGACCAGGACGCCGCGGCTCACCGGGCGAACACCTGCGACTCGTCGGCGAACGCCTTGAACTCCAGCGCGTTGCCCGCCGGGTCGCGGAGGAACATCGTCCACTGCTCGCCCGGCTCGCCCTCGAACCGCAGGTACGGCTCGATCACGAACTCCGTGCCGGCCGCGCGCAGCCGGTCGGCCAGCGCGTGGAACTCGGGGATCGGCAGCAGCAGCCCGAAGTGCGGCACCGGCACGTCGTGGCCGTCGACCGGGTTGCGGCCGGAGTCGCCGCGCGGTCCGGGCACGACGTGGGTCACGAACTGGTGGCCGTAGAAGTCCCAGTCCACCCACCTCTCGGCCGAACGCCCTTCCGCGAGGCCCAGCACACCGCCGTAGAACGCCCGCGCCGCGTCCAGGTCGTCAACCGGGACCGCGAGGTGGAAACCAGGTCTCATGGACCCACCTTGACCACCGACCGAGCCAATGTCAACATTCGACATCATGGAGCTGCGCAGGGCGGACCGGCGCGGTCTCGCGGACGAGGCCGCCGACCTGATCCGGGAGGCGATCTTCGCGGGCGTCTTCCCGCCGGGCTCGCCGGTGCGCGAGGTGGAGCTGGCCGCGTCGCTGGACGTGAGCCGCGGCTCGGTCCGCGAAGGGCTCGCCGTGCTGGCGCGGGAGGGGCTGGTGCGCAGCGCCTGGCACCGCGGCGCGCGGGTGATCGACCTGACCGCCCGCGACGCCGAGGAGGTCTACTCGGTCCGGGCCGCGCTGGAGGGGCTGGCCTGCCGGAGCGCCATCGGCCGGGTCGACCTCGACGCCCTCGGCGGGCTCGTGGACGGGATGGCCCGCGGCGTGGCGGCGGGCGCGCCGAGCGAGGAACTGCTCGCCCTGGACATGGAGTTCCACGAGACGATCTACCGCGCCGCGGGGAACCGGCGGCTGCTGGAGGCGTGGCACGCGGTGCGGTCGCAGGTCCACCTGTTCCAGCTCACCCGCATCCGGCTCGGGCACCACGACTACCGGGCGGTGGTCGTGGACGAGCACCGGGAGATCGTCCGGCTGCTCGCCGCCGGCGACGCCGCCGAGGTCGCCCGCCACGCCGAGGAGCACGTCCACTCGGCGAAGCGGGTGCTCGTCGGTCAGCTCGACGGCGCCACGACCGAGACCTCCGGGTAGCGCGCCGACGCCCGGTCGAGCAGGGGCTGCGGCACGCCGCGCAGGTGCCGGTCGAAGAACGCCCGGACGTACGCGCGGGTGATCGCCGCGCCGCGCTCGCCGCCGACCTCAGCGCCGAAGTCGAGGCCGAGCTGCGGCGCCACGACCCCGAGGTCGGTGAACGACGGGTGCACCATGCCCGCCACCACCAGCCAGCGCTTCCAGCCGGTCAGCGCCGGCCAGGCGTCCTCCCAGCTCCGGGCGCCGGGCGTGCCGGGCGCGTAGTTGTCCTGCCGTCCCAGGAACATCACCGGCTGCGACATGCCCGAGGCCGGCACGGGCGTGGAGAGCGTGCCGTCCACGTTGATCACGGCGCGGATGCGCGAGTCGGCCCGCGCGGCGTCGAGGGCGCTCGCCCCGCCCACGGAGTGGCCGCCCATCGCGACGCGGGACGCGTCCACCAGGTTCGCGCCGCGCCGGTGGCGCAGCGGCCCGGTGAGCTGGTCCAGCACGAACGACACGTCGGCCGCCCGGCCCTCGCCGAGCTTCGCCCAGAAGTCCGGGTCGTGGAGGATCGCGCAGGACGCGCAGGACGCGACGCGCCCGTCCGGGAACGTGGTGGCGACGTTCTCGTAGGTGTGGTCGACCACGGCGACGACGTAACCGTGGCTCGCCAGGTCCTCCGCCAGCGCGGTCAGCGTGGCGCGGGGCCGCTTGTAGCCCGGCGACAGCACGACCAGCGGCGAGCCGTGCGGCCGGCCGACCGGCCGCGCGTCCACGACGGAGTTCGTCCGGACCGCGCTCAGCGCGTCGGGCGGCACGGTGGTGACGCCGGCCTCCTCCAGCACCGCCGCCGACTCGACGGGCGTCAGGTACTGCTTCCTCGGCCCGCGGTCGGACGCCGCCGGGTAGAACAACGACACCATCAGCTCCCGCGCGCCCGCGGACGGCACCCACGGGTCGGGCCGGGTGGTGTCCCGCAGGTGCAGCGCGGTCGTGCCGACGGGCTGCCGCCCGGTCGGCGCGGGCAGGCGCGGCGCCGGGTCGGCGGTGGTGTCGGCGCCCGCCGGGGCCGGGGTCGCGGCCGTCAGCAGGGCCAGTGCGACCAGGAACGCGAACTGACGCATGGTCTCCCCCTCGTTCGGTGTGATCTTCAGGACAGGTGGCGCAGGCGGCGGAAGCAGAACCACGTCAGCGGCGCCGACACCGCGAGGAACAACGCCAGTTCGAGCCACTGGAGCGCCCAGAACCGGCCGGCCGGGTGGTAGGCGAGGCGCTGGTGGTAGCCGAGGTCGGACAGGCCCGCGAAGCACGCGCGGATCCGCCCCAGGTCCAGCCGCGCCTCGGCGTCGGCCGGCGACGACGGCAGGCAGTGGCGCACGGCCTCGGGCAACGGGCGGACCGCGACGCCGTTCGCGTCCACGGTCTCGTTGACCAGCACCCACGCGCCGCCGGGCTCCCGCACGGTCAGCGACTCGGGCACCTCGCCGCCGGAGCCCTCCTCCGTCCGGATGCCGGCGATGCTCTGCGCGGTGATCGCGACCGGCTCCTCGGTCGGCGGCAGCAGGTGCGGGCGCACCGCGTACGGCACGACGACCTGCACGGCGGCGAACAGGACGAGCGTCACGGCCATGGCGGGCAGGGTGCGGCGCACCAGGACCGCGACCGCGACGGCCAGCACGAACGCGAACACCGCGTACCCGACGGGCGCGATGCCCCTGGCCGCGAACACCACGGGGGCCAGGCGCCGGCCCACGTTGCCCTGGCGCTCCGGCCCGACGTCGGTGTCGATCGGGTCGGCCCACCACGTCACCACCAGGCTCAGCAGGCCGGCGGTGAGCGCGGCGGCCGGCACGCCGACGCCGAGCTTGACCGCGAGCCACCGGGTGCGCGTGACGCTCTGGCTCCACACCAGGTTGTGCGTGCCCGCCTCCAGCTCGCGGGTGATCATCGGCACGGCCCAGAACACGGCGAGCAGCGCGGGCAGCACGTGCACGGCGACCAGGCCGCCGCTGTAGAGGGTCTCGTGGTCGTCGAGCGTGCCCCGTCCCGGCCGCGTGGCCACGAGCACGACGGCGATCAGCACGATCGCCGCGTGCACCGAGACCACCGGCAAGCGGAGCTGCCGCCAGGCCAGCCAGGTCATCGGACGACCCCCAGGGCCGGGCGGCTCAGGTAGGCCAGCACCAGGTCCTCCAGGTCCGGCTCGCCGACGTCCCACGCGGGGTCGAGGATCGGGCCCTCGGTGCGGACGAGCACGGTGGTCTGGCGGTCGGTGTGGCGGGCGGAGACGACCTGCTGGTCCGCGGGCAGGGTGCGCACGTCGCGCCGCGGCCCGGTCAGCCTGCGGTGCGTGGCGAGCAGGCGGTCCACCTCGCCGGTGAGCCGGACCTCGGCGTCCACCAGCACGACCAGGTGGTCGCAGACGCGTTCCAGGTCGGCGATCAGGTGCGAGGACAGCACCACGCCCAGCCCGTGCTCGGCCACGGCCTCCATGAGGTCCTGGAGGAACTCGCGCCGGGCCAGCGGGTCGAGCGAGGCGACCGGCTCGTCCAGGAGCAGCAGCTCGGGGCGCTTGGCGACGCCGAGGGTGAGCGCGACCTGGGCGCGCTGGCCGCCGGACAGCTTTCCCGCGGGCCGCGCCGGGTCCAGCCCGAGCCGGGCGATCCGGTCGCGGGCGAGCCGGTCGTCCCAGCCGGGGTTGAGCCGCGCGCCCAGCCGCAGGTGCTCCTCGACGGTCAGGTGCGCGTAGAGGGGCGTGTGCTGCGCGACGAAGCCGACCTTGGCCAGTTGCGCCGGCCCGCTGCCCGGCACGCCGCCGCACACCTCGATCGTGCCGGCGGAGGGCGTCAGCATCCCTGCGGCGAGGCCGAGCAGCGTGGACTTGCCCGCGCCGTTCGGGCCGACCAGCCCGGTCACGTGCCCGGCCGGGACGTCCAGCGTGCAGTCGGCCAGCGCCCACCGCCGCCGGTACGCCTTGCCCAGCCCCCTGGTGCTCAACGCCGCCGTCACGCTGTGTCCTCCTGGGCGGCGGAGCGGAACGTGGTCGTGAACAACGCCTCGATGCCCTCCTCGTCCAACCCGGCGCGGCGCGCCTTGGCGAGCCAGCGCCGCAGGTCCTGCCGCAGCGGGGCGATCGCGGCCGGCGGCGCGCCGGAGAGCGTGGCGGTCACGAACGTGCCCACGCCGGGACGGGCCGCGACCAGGCCGTCGTGCTCCAGCTCCCGGTAGGCCTTGAGCACCGTGTTCGGGTTGATCGCGAGGTCGGCCACCACGTCCTTCACCTTGGGCAGCCGGTCGCCCTCGCGCAGCAGCCCGAGGCGCAGCGCGTGCCGCACCTGCCGGACGAGCTGCTGGTACGGCGACAGGCCCGACCCGCCGTCCAGGTGGAACCGGATCACCACTACCTCCATTTATCTAGCTGCCTAGCACTATAGGTAGCTAGTGAGGTGCTGTCGAGAGGCGCGCACAACGCAGCGGGGCCGGGCGATGCGCCCGGCCCCGCGTCCCCGGCGAGGTGTCCCCCCGGCGAGGTGTCAGAAGCGCGCCCCCACGTCCGCGCCGTTGGCGGGGCGCAGGAAGGGGGAGGGCGGGATCGAGCCGTCGGCGCGGCGCGGCCCCGTGATCGTGGCCGGGTCCGTGCTCGTGAACGACCACGAGCCGCCGAGGTCCCACGAGTTGCCGCTGCCGGAGGAGTTCGAGCCCAGCGAGGCGTTCGTGCCGTTGGCCGCCGCCAGGTTCTTCGTCAGGGCGGAGGCCGAGCGGTCGAACTGGAAGCCGGTCTTCGGGTTGTCCCACGCGGTGCTGCGCTCGATCCGGTGCCGGCCGGGGTTGTTGTTGTCCACGAAACCGCCCGCCGCGTTGTCCCACGTCATCGTGTTGCGCACGGTGTGGTCGGCGGCGACGGAGTTGCCGCCCAGCTTGAGCCCGTTGCCGTCGCCGGTGAAGTCGGGCAGGTTCCAGCGGTTGAAGCCGTTGCCCCAGGCCAGGCTGTTCTCGGTGAGGATCGGCGAGGAGAACATCCAGTAGTCCAGGCCGTCGTCGGAGTTGTGCCACAGCCGCGCGCCGCGCACGACGTTGCCCGTGCCGGAGCCCTCCTTGATGGCCAGGCCGTCGGCGCTCTCGCCGTTCTTGCGCGGGTCGCGGTTGCCGTAGGAGTCGAGGTTGACGATCCGGTTGTCGGCGGACGCGCCCTGCAGGTGCAGGCCCGACTCGTAGTTGTCCCGGGTGACGAGCCGCTCGAACACGGTGTTGTTGGTGTCGAGGCCGAACACGCCGTACGGGCCGTGGACGATCTCCAGGCCGATCAGCCGCCAGTGGTCGCCCTCGACGTGGATCGCGCCGCGCTCGGCGCGCGGGATGCTGGAACCGACGGCTCCCGGCGTGTGCGGCATGTTCTCGCCGTCGATCACGACGCGCTCGTTGTTGTAGTTGCGCAGCGTGATCGGCAGGCTCGCGGTGCCGTTCTTGAGGAGCTGGATGTTCGTGGCGGGCGCGTACGTGCCGCCGCGGACGTGGATCGTCGTGCCGGGTTGGGCCAGGTCGACGCCGCGCTGGATGGTGCGCAGCGGCGCGGCGAGGGTGCCGGGGTTGTTGTCGTCGCCGTTGGGCGCGACGTACAGCGCGGCGGCGGACGCGGGCGCATCGGCCGCGGTGAAGTCGAGGTAGTCGATGTTCGGCAGGCCGGACGACGTGGTCGGGCTGAGCCGGATCGTGCTCGTGCCCGCGGGCACCGCGACGGTGAGCGCCTTGGACGCCCACGTCGACCAGGCCCCGGTCGGCTCGAAGGACACCGACGCCGCGGTGGCGCCGTTGACCACCAGGTCGGCGGGTCGGGCGGCCGTGCCGCCGTGGGCGAAGCGGACCACGGCCGTGGCCGTGCCCGCCGTGGCGGCGGTGACGGTGAACTGCACGTGCGCGCCCACGGCGTTGTCCGCATTGCAGAACCCCGTGCCGGAGAAACCGGACCAGTCGGCGTCGACGGCGCCGGCGCACACGGCGGATTCGGCTTCGTGACGCGCGGTCGCGGCGGACGCCGGCGCCGGTAATGCGACGGCCGCCGCGGCGACCAATGCGGTGCCGGCGGCAAGGGACGTGAACCTCATTGTTTCTCCCTCGAAGTGACGCGGAAGCGGTCCGCGTTCACGCTTCTGAACAGCGCAAACGCGGGCGGGAGCATCCCGGGCACGCTAACGCAGCCGGTCGGGGGGAAGCAATGTCGCCGAACTTTTTCGGCCACGGCCCTGCGGTTTCACAATGGTGAACAATTGCGGGCCGGAACGCGGGGGCGAAACGTTTTCCGCCCCCGCGCGGGGTCGCTACACGTGCGCCGCGCCCTCGGGGCCCGCCTCGGCCTTGCCGCGCTGGACGAGGAACGCGCCGGCCACCGCCACCAGGGACAGGACCGCCGCCAGCAGGATCGCCGCGTGCATGCCGCCCATCTCCGCGCCGACCCCGGACTCGCCGGACGCGGCCAGCCCGGCGGCCCGCGCGCTCATCACGCTGACCAGCAGCGCCACGCCGGCCGCGGCGGCCAGCTGCTGCGTCGTGCTGAAGATCGCGCTGCCGTGGGAGTACAGCCGCGCGGGCAGCGCGCCCAGGCCGGACGAGAACAGCGGCGTGAACGAGAACGCGAGGCCCAGGCTCAGCGCCAGGTGGAACACCAGGACGAGCACCGCGGACGTGGACGCGTCGAACGTCGTGGCCACCCACAGGGAGCCGCTGGTCGCGATCGTGCCCACGATGAGCAGCAGGCGCGGGCCGACCCGGTCGTAGAGCCGGCCGACGAACGGCGACAGCAGGCCCATGAGCAGGCCGCCGGGGAGCAGCAGCAGGCCGGTGGCCAGCGGGTCGAGCCCGAGCACGTTCTGGGTGTAGATCGGCAGGATCGTGACGACGCCCAGCAGCAGGCCCATCATCACCATCATCAGGACGCTGGCCAGGGTGAAGGAGCGGAAGCCGAACGTGCGCAGGTCCAGCAGCGCCCGTTCCCGCCGCTGGAGAGACACCTGGCGCAGCACGAACGCCGCGATGCCGAGCACGCCGACCGCGAGCGAGCCCCACAGCGCGGCCGACGACCCGCCGCCGCTGTGCCCGATGCTCGACAGGCCGTAGACCAGGCCGCCGAACCCGAACACCGACAGCACCACCGACAGCACGTCGATCGGCGCGCTGCTCGACTCGCCGATGCGCGTCACCCAGCGCAGGCCGAGCACCAGCGCGGTGACCGAGATCGGCAGCACGACCCAGAACATGGCCCGCCAGCTGAACAGGTCCAGGACCACGCCGGAGACCGTGGGCCCGATGGCGGGCGCGACCGAGATGACGATCGAGATGTTGCCCATCACCGCGCCGCGGCGGGCCGGCGGCACGAGCGTCATGACGGTCGTCATGAGCAGCGGGAGCATGATCGCCGTGCCGCACGCCTGCACGACCCGCGCGGCGAGGAGCACGGCGAAGCCGGGCGCGAGCGCCGCGATCAGGGTGCCCGCGCTGAACAGGCTCATCGCCACGCCGTACAGCACGCGCGTGGGCACCCGCTGGATCAGGTAGCCGGTGATCGGGATGACCACCGACATGGTCAGGAGGAACCCGGCCGTGAGCCACTGCCCCACTGCGGCCGTGACGTCCAACTCGGTGAGCAGCACGGGCAGCGCGACGCCCATGATGGTCTCGTTGAGGATGACCACGAAGGTCGCCACGAGCAGCACGCCGATGACGGCGCGGTCGGCGCGGCTGAGCGCGGGCGGTGGTGACGACGTCACGGCGTCGGACACACCTGCGGAAGTCATGCGTAGATCCCCCAGAGGAAAGATGGGCGCGACGAAGAGGCCACGGCGCCCCCGAACACCCCAACCCTACCCGCGCGACCGCCGCGCCCCACGTCCTTTTTCCCTCGGCGAACCGGGGCGGGAGCGCGTCGCCGCGGTGTTCCCTTGTGGACGGCGCGGGTTCACCGGAACGCCCCGGTCTCAGGTCAGGTGGTGGACCGCCACGTCGCCCCAGTGCTCGGCGAGGTGCTCCGCGACCAGCCGGCGGTGGCAGTGGTGCGGCTGGTCCTCGCTGCACAGCAGGACCGCGTTGTCGACCAGTTCGCGCGGGAGGACGTCCCGGACGCGACGGTCGCGCATCAACTCCAGGAACCGGTGCTCGTAGGACGCCCAGCCGAGGCCCTGCTTCTTGTACGCGTCGAGCATGTCCTGCGTCGGCGCCAGGTCGGGCCGGTGCGCGTAGGACATGCCGCACAGCTCGGAGAGGAAGAAGGCCAGGTCGTCCCGCTTCGCGAACCCGGCCAGCTGCGAGACGTTGTTCAACCGCACGTCGACCAGGGCGCGCGCGCCCGAACCGCGCAGCAGGCCGAAGAACCTCGCCGCGGACTTCCTGGTGAACCCGATGGTGAAGATGTTCACACCTCGGCCGCCCCGTCCTCGCGGAGGTCGTCGTTGACGTAGGCGATCCGGGCCTCCTGCCGGCTCAGCGCCTCCTCCAGCCGCTCGGCCCTGGTGCGGAACAGGTCGTCCTCCGCCAGCCCGAACCCGGCCATGAGCCGCGTCATCGCGTCGGCGTGCCCCTCGACCCGGCCGTCGCCGTGGACGTGGCCGACCGGCACGCCGTGCTCGTCGAGCACCCGCGCGACGAGGATCGTGCGGTGGCAGTCCAGCGGTTCGCCCTCCGTGCACATGACCGCGATCCGCTCCGTCCGCGCGCCCCTGAGCAGCCGCTCGATCCCGCCGAGGAACTCCGGGGTCTTCGCCAGCAGCTCGTACCGGACCCGGCCGTCGACGTAGCAGCCCGGGTCCTCGGTGCGCGCCCCGAGCTCCTTGCCGAGGAAGGCGTACCGGATCCCCGCGTCCCGCAGGCCGCGCTCGATCGCGCCGCGGTTGAACTGCGGCGTGAACCGGCTGAGCGGGACCGAGCGCACGTCGGCGACGGCCGAGACGCGGTGCCGGCGGAGCAGTCGCACGAAGGTGGGCAGGTCGTGCACGGAGTGCCCGATGGTGAGCACCGCGCGAGGCGTCATCGCGGGCCACCGCGCCCGGCGCCGGGGCGCTCCACGATCGCCGCCACCAGCTTGAAGAAGCTGCCCTGGAACTCCTCGCCCAGGCTCACCGTCAGGAACGACTCACCCAGGCGGTGATTGCCGAGACCCGCGGCGCGGAACCTCTCTTCGCACATCGGATCGGTCACCTTCAACGCGTACGTCGAACCCGCGTAGCGGAATCGCGCCCGGACCACCGGCAGTCGTGTGCTCGCACGGGGATGCGCGGGGCTCACCTCGATCGTCACCCGGGGGACTCGGATCAATCTCAGCGAGTCTAGCAGTCGGTCGCGCAATTCGACCGGAACGCGGTCGTTGACACCGGCGGACGTGTGGTGGCCGTCGACCCACAAGCCGCGCGGTCGCTCCTCGAAGCGGCATAACGCGTCCCACCCGATCCGACCGACGCGCTCCCAGCGGACCGCAGGGTCGAACAGCCAGTTCTCGCGGTGGACGCCGAACGGCCGGCGCCGGACCAGGGGCACCGCGATCACGTCCAGGACCTCGGGTTCGGCCCCGTCGGCGTAGCGGCGCTCCACGGCCGACACCTCGTGCCCCGGCCGGCCGCCGACCGGCCGCACCCATTCGGGGCCGCCCCGACCGATCACCATTCCCGCGACACAACGCCCCGAATTCTTTCGGGAATTCGCCAAGCACACCATTCGCCTGGTTCTCGCCACGCGCGCCCCCCGGAACCACCGGACCAGCCCGCGCCGATATTAACGCGAATTGGCCCGGCGTCAGGGTATTCCGGCGCGCCGGGAATTATTTCCGAGCAATGCTCACCCCGTCACGCGGGCCAGGAAGCCGGCCAGTTTGGCAGCGGTCCGCTCGGCCTTCTCCTCCGTCGTGAGCGACTCGTGCAGCCGCGCGCCCGGCCCGGCCTCCTTCTTGCCCCGCAGGTACAGCGAGCACGCCAGGTCCGCGCACAGGTACAGGCCCACGGAGTTGCCCTGCTGCCCGCTGCGCCCCGCCTTGCGCGCCGTCATCAGGCACACGCCGTCGCCCTGGTGGGCGGTCAGGCACACGGAGCACATGGTGCGCCGCGGTTGGCCCGCCTGGGGCGTCGCCATGCGCAGGGCGACGCCCACCAGGCCGTCGGGGGACGGGGCGACGAGGTAGGCGCGCTGCGGCGCGGTGGGGTCGCGCCAGCCGAGGAAGTCCAGGTCCTCCCACGGTCGCGCGGCCAGGTCGCCCGGCACGGCCAGCCGCTTGGCCTCGCCCTTCGAGCAGTTGATGAACGACGCGCGGATCTCGCGCTCGGTCACGGGTTCCATGCCCTCGAAGCTACGTCAGCAAGCCGCCAGGGCCAAACCATTATGCGCTAGCCTAGACCTCCTAGGTTTTTCTCCGGAGCCGGCCGACAGCGGGGGGCGACATGGCACGCGCGGGCGTGACGGCCGAACGGCTGGTGCGGGCGGCGGCGGAGTTGGCCGACGAGGTCGGGTTCGAGAACCTGACCGTCTCCGCGCTCGCGCGCCGGTTCGGCGTCAAGGACGCGAGCCTGTACTCGCACGTCCGCAACGCGCAGGACCTGCGCGAGCGGGTGGCCGTGCTGGCGTTGTCCGAACTGGCCGACCGGGCGGCCTCGGCGCTGGCCGGGCGCGCGGGCAAGGACGCGCTCGTCGCCTTCGCCCACGCCTACCGGGACTACGCCAAGGAGCACCCCGGCCGGTACGCGGCGATGCGGGTCGACCTGACGCCCGCCCTCGCGGCCGACAGCCGGGCGAACCGGCACTCCGAGCTGACCCGGGCCATCCTGCGCGGCTACCGCCTGCCCGAGCCGGACGAGACCGACGCCGTGCGCCTGCTGCACAGCGCGTTCCACGGCTTCACGTCCCTGGAAGCCTCGGGCGGGTTCCGCCACCACCCGCGCGACACCGAGGACTCGTGGGCGCGGGCGCTGGACGCCCTCCACACCCTGCTCACCCACTGGCCGTCCAGTTCTTGAGACCGCCGTAGCCGCACATCCGGCACCGAACGTCCGAAACTTTCGATACGGGGTGACAAGGGAAGACTACGGTCCGTGCTGACCCGCCGGGCTGCCAAAAGGCGGCAAGGATCGCAGCCCGAATGGCCTCAACCAGGCAACAGTCCACCTTCCGAACCGTCGCCGTACACCGGCAGTTCATTGACGCGACACCCGGACGCCCCCTATCGTTTCGAGCGGGATCCCGAAAGTTTACCGTAAAGTGCGAAAGTTTCGGCGACCGTCCTGCAGACCCCCGCCAAGAAGCGGGCGGTGCCCAGCCGACCCTCGGCCTGCGGCTCAGGAGGAACGAACGAGATGCCACGACTCGTCCTGTTCGCGATCGACATCTGCGCGGTGGTGCTGCTCGTCTTCGGGCTGTACTTCCCGCGCCACCGCCGTCGCGACCTGGTGGTCGCCTACCTCGGGGTGAACATCGGCGTGCTGGCCGTGGCGAGCGCCCTGAGCACCAGCAACACCGGCGCGGGCATCGGCCTGGGCATGGCGTTGTTCGGCGTGCTGTCGATCATCCGCCTGCGCTCCACGGAACTGGACCAGCACGAGGTCGCGTACTACTTCTCCGCGCTCGCCCTCGGCCTGCTCGGCGCGCTGAGCACCAGCTCGCCGTGGCTCAACGGCGGCCTGATGGCGCTCATCGTGCTGGTGATGTTCCTCGGCGACCACCGGCGGCTGTTCCGCTCCTACCGGCACCAGGTCCTGGTGCTGGACTCGGCGATCACCGACCACGTCACGCTCGTGGCGCACCTGGAGCAGCTGCTCAACGCCAGGGTGCACAGCGCCACCGTGCAGCGGCTGGACCTGGTGAACGAGACCACGGTCGTCGACGTCCGGTACGCGGCGAACGCCCGCGTCCCCGCCTCCGCGCCGAGCGCGCCCGCCGCCACCGGGGCCCGCCGATGACCGCGACGACCCCCGTGCCCGCGCTCGCGGGCCTCGACCCGGTGGGGCTGGCCGAACTGGTCGAACGCGCCGCGCTCCAGACCAGGGTGGACCGCAAGTACGTGGTGCCCGCCGAGGCGCTGCCGCGCCTGCTGGAGCAGATCGCGCCGCACGCGAGGGTGCTGGAGATCGACGGCGCGCGGACGTTCCGCTACGAGTCGGTCTACTTCGACACCCCGCGCCTGGTCAGCTACCACGCCGCGGCCTACCGCAGGCGTCGCCGCTTCAAGGTCCGCACCCGGACCTATGTGGACTCCGCGCAGTGCTGGCTGGAGGTCAAGATCAGCGGGGCGCGGGGCAGCATCACCAAGCACCGGCTGCCGTACCACCCGCACGACCGCGAGACCGTGCGCCCCGGCCGCGACTTCGTCGACGAGGCGCTCGCCCGCGAGTCGATCGGCGCCGGCGCGGCCGGACCGCTCGACCCGGTGCTGGTCACCGACTACCGCCGCACCACCCTGTTCCTGCCGGCGACCGCGAGCCGGGTCACCCTGGACACCGCGCTGTCCTGGCGGCACGGCGACTCCGCGCTGCACCTGTCCGGCCTCGCGGTGGTCGAGACCAAGTCCGCGTCGGCCGCCACCCCGGTCGACCGCCTGCTGTGGCAGCGGGGGGTGCGTCCCGTCCGCATCTCCAAGTACGCCACCGGCCTGGCCGCGCTCCGGCTGGACCTCCCGGACGCGCCGTGGGGGGGGCCCCCGCGCCCCCCCCGCCCCCGCCCCCCCCCCCCCGGGGGGGGGGGGGGGGGCCGCCCCCCCCCCCCCCCCACTTCCGCGACGCCCCGCCGCCGGTGGCCGCAGTCGCGGCCACCACCCTCTCCCACCGACCCGAACAGGAGGCATCGTGCGTTTGACCTCCCGCAGCAACGGCGCCGCGGCAGCACATCGCACCCACGGGCTCGCGGTCGCCGCCGTGCTGCTGGCCGGACTGCTCGTGCCGCTCTCGGCCGGCGCCGAACCCGGGGCCGCTACGACGACCGGCGCCACCGCGGACTCCGTCGCCGCCGCGGCGGCGGCCGACGACCTCGTCGGCGACATCGCGTTCTCCGTGCCCAGCGGCACGTTCCAGGGCCAGGTGTCGGTGTCGCTGAGCACGGCGATCGCCGGCGCGCAGATCCGCTACACCACGAACGGGCAACTGCCCACCGCCCAGTCCACCCTCTACTCCGGCACGCCGCTGCGGTTCACCACCACCACGCAGCTCCGCGCGCAGGCGTTCGTCAACCAGGCGGCGTCCGGCGCGCCCGGCACGGCCATGTACGTGGCCCGCGAGGCCACCACCACGGCGCACGACCTGCCGCTGGTCGTGATCGACTCCTACGGCAAGGGCAAGCCGCAGCGGGAGTACTTCGACGGCGCGACCATGATCTTCGAGCCGGGCGCGGGCGGCACCACGTCGCTGGCCGCGACGCCGTCGGTCGCCACGCGGGCCGGTTTCCGGCTGCGCGGCCAGTCGTCGGCCTCGTTCGAGAAGACGCCGTACCGGCTGGAGTTCTGGGACAACGACAACGACGACGCCGACTACCCGGTGCTCGGCATGCCCGCCGACTCCGACTGGGTGCTGCGCGGCCCGTTCCCGGACAAGTCGCTGATCCGCGAGGCGTTCTCCTACGACCTCGGCCGCGAGCTGGGCCTGCACGCCCCGCGGTACCGGTTCGTGGAGTTCTACCTCAACACGGACACCACGCCGGTGGGCGCGAGCGATTACATGGGCGTCTACATGCTCGTCGAGACGATCAAGAACTCGAAGAACCGGCTGGACCTCAAGGGCCTGGACGAGGACGACACCACCCTGCCCGCGATCTCCGGCGGGTACATCTTCAAGTTCGAGTGGATGGCCGCCGAGGAGCCGACGCTGCCGTGCACCGGGCCGACGAACACCTGCTGGAACTACCTGGAGGTGGCCGACCCGGACCCGCTGAACGCCCAGCAGAAGGAGTGGTTGCGCGGGTACGTCCAGGAATTCCACGACGTGTTGCGCGCGCCGAACTTCGCCGACCCGACCACGGGCTACGCGAAGTACATCGACGTGCCGTCGTTCATCGACCACATGATCCTCAACGAGCTGAGCCGCGGCATGGACGCCTACCTGCGCAGCGCCCACTTCCACAAGGACCGGGACGGCAGGATCGTCGCGGGCCCGCTGTGGGACTTCGACCTCACCTACGGCGTCGGCGGGTTCTTCCAGAACGACCAGACGGCGGGCTGGCAGTACCTCCAGACCCGGCAGCCGGTGGCCAACGACTGGTTCAACCAGCTCCTGCGCGACCCGGCGTTCGTCAACCAGGCGAAGGCGCGCTGGCAGTCGCTGCGCCGCGGGCCGCTGTCCGACACCGCGTTGCAGACCCGGATCGACAACCTGGCCCGGCCGTTGACCAACGGCGCCCAGCGCAACTTCCAGCGCTGGCCGAACCTCGGCTCGCCGACGGTCGGCTTCTTCCGCACCCCGACCGCGCCCACGTGGCAGGGCCAGGTGCAGGCCATGCGCGACTGGATGCTGCGCCGCGCGGCGTGGCTCGACTCGACGCAGGGCTGGGGCGGCTCGACCACGCCGACCTCGACCACCACGCCGACCAGCACCACGACCACCACCACGACGACCACCACGACGACGACCACCACGACCACGCAGCCCGGCGGCGCACGGTGCTCGGCGACGTACACGGTGGTCAACCAGTGGCAGGGCGGGTTCCAGGGCGAGGTCCGGGTCACCGCGGGCACGACGCCGATCGGCAACTGGACCGTGTCGTGGACCAACCCCGCCGGCGTGACGATCACCCAGGCGTGGAACGCGACGGTGACCAGCCAGGGCTCGACCGTCACCGCGCGCAACGCCGCCCACAACGGCTCCGTGGCGGCCGGCGGCAGCACCACGTTCGGGTTCCTGGGCTCGTCCACCGGCGCGCCCGGCGCCCCGGTGCTCACCTGCACCGCGAGCTGACCGACGACCGCCGCGTGCCCGGCGCCCCGCGAGGCGCCGGGCACGCGGCCGTTCACCGGGGCGCGGCGTCCGGGAAATCCGTTCGGCGAACCCGACCGGAAAGTTTCGCAAACTGTTGACACGCGCCGGCGGCCGACTTGATTCTATTTCACGTCGATCAGCAGCGCGGCTGAGAGGAATTTCGCCGATGTCCGGCAAGATCAAAGGCGGGAGATTGGTCCCGCTGACCGCGATCACCTTTTTGCTCATGGCGATCGTGGCGTCGAACGCCCAGGCGGCGGTCACCACGAATCAAGAGGGCACCAACAACGGCTACTTCTACTCGTTCTGGACCGACAGCCAGGGCACGGTCTCGATGGAGCTGGGGTCCGGCGGCAACTACAGCACGTCGTGGCGCAACACCGGCAACTTCGTCGCGGGCAAGGGCTGGGCGACCGGCGGGCGGCGCACGGTGAACTACTCGGGCAGCTTCAACCCGTCCGGGAACGCCTACCTGACCCTCTACGGCTGGACCCGCAACCCGCTCGTGGAGTACTACATCGTCGACAACTGGGGCACCTACCGGCCGACCGGCCAGTACAAGGGCACGGTCACCAGCGACGGCGGCACCTACGACATCTACAAGACGACGCGGACGAACGCGCCGTCCATCGACGGGACGCGCACCTTCGACCAGTACTGGAGCGTCCGGCAGTCGAAGAAGACCGGCGGCACCATCACGTCGGGCAACCACTTCGACGCCTGGGCCCGCAACGGCATGAATCTCGGCAGCCACTACTACATGATCATGGCCACCGAGGGCTACCAGAGCAGCGGCAACTCCAACATCACGGTCGACGGCGTGCCCGGCGGCGGCACCCCCGGCACGGGCAACCCGGGCAGCGGCGGCTGCACCGCGACCCTCTCCGCGGGTGAGCGGTGGAGCGACCGGTACAACCTGAACGTGGCGGTCAGCGGCTCGTCCAACTGGACGGTGACGATGAACGTGCCGTCGCCCGCGAAGGTGCTGGCGACCTGGAACGTGCAGGCGAGCTACCCGAACGCGCAGACCCTCACCGCGCGGCCGAACGGCAGCGGCAACAACTGGGGCGTGACCATCCAGGCCAACGGCAACTGGACGTGGCCCTCGGTCTCCTGCGCCGCGAGTTAGCGCGGCAACCCACCGGTGGCGCGGCGGTCCCCCGGGACCGCCGCGCCGCGGCGGGTTGGGGCAGGCCCCGCGGCGCCCGCGCGGGCCACCGCCCCGGCACGCAGAAAGGAAGAGGGTCGGGG
>NZ_JBSGBG010000022.1:0-132617 GCF_053601135.1 Actinosynnema sp. NPDC004786
TTTCTTTTTTTTGGTTTGTGTATTTCTGTGGTGTTCCCCGCCCAGCCGCCGCCCCCCCCCCCGCCCCCCCCCCGGCCGGGCGCCCCCGGCGGCCGGGCAGTGGGCCGGCAGTGGCCGGTCGCCCGCGCCCGGGTGGGCGGCGGCCGGGTCATCGCGCCGGAGCGGGCGGCGGCGGTCGGACCCCCGACCACTCCCGCCCCGGCGCCACCGGGGTTCACCGGGTCGGGCGGAACCAGGTGCCGTCCGTCGCCGGGCGGTGGCCCAGGGCCCGGTAGACGGCGTCCACAAGGGACTGACCGCGGTCGTTGACGCCCACGCCCGGCCCCATCTTCGTCATCGCGTACCCGAACGACATCCGCGCGCCGGGGTCGGCGAAGCCGAGCGACCCGCCCATCCCCGAGTGCCCGAACGCGTCCTCCGACATCAGCACCCCGCGCTCCACCGCGGGCAGGTGCCGGTTCCCGACCGACTTGGCGAACCCGAGCGAGAACCGGGTCGGCGCGAGCAGCACCCGGTCGGCCCCTGCCGACACCACCCCGGACATGACCGGCACGTGGGCCTCGTCCACCAGCCGCACGCCGTTGTACTCGCCGCCCAGCGCCAACGGCCGGTACATCTGCGCCAGGCCGCGCGCGTTGCTCATCCCGCCGACCGAGCCGAACTGCGCCGCGTGCGCCGCACGGCTGTCCGACGCCGCCAGGTACCCGCCGGTGTTGGTCACCAGCAGCGCCTGCATCGACGTCGGGTCGGCCGCCGCCGCCGACATGGCCGGCGGCTCCCCGCCGCGGTCCGCCGGGATGGTCGGCGCGACCAGCGGCTCCAGGTCCTCGGGCAGGGTCAGCCAGAAGTCGAGCCCCAGCGGGCCGGAGACCTCCTTCTCGAAGAACTCCGCCGGCCACAGGCCGGACACCCGGCGGACCACCTCGCCGACCAGGTGGCCGAACGTCAACGCGTGGTAGCCGTGCGCCGTGCCCGGAGCCCAGAACGGCTCCTGCCGGGCCAGCAGCCCCGTCATCAGCTCCCAGTCGAGCATCCCGCCCGGCGGCACCGGCGCGCGCACCGCGGCCAGCCCCGCCTGGTGCGCCAGCAGGTGCCGCACCAGCGTGCCGTCCTTGCCGTGCCGCCCGAACTCCGGCCAGTACCGCACCACCGGCGCGTCGAGGTCCAGCTCTCCCCGCGACGCCAGCACGTGCGCGCACAACGCCGTCGCGCCCTTGGTGCACGACCAGACGTGCGTGACGGTGTCCTCGGTCCACGGCCGCCCGCCCGCGTCACCGCCCCACAGGTCCACCACGGTCTCGCCGTCGACCGTCACGTGCACGCCCGCGCCCACCTCGCCCCGCTCGGCGAAGTTGCGTTCGAACTCGGCGCGGACTTCGGCGAACTCGTCGGCGCAGGTGCCCTCGACCGTCATCGGCCCTCCCGGTGCGGCAGTCGTGTGCCGCCATGTCAGCACCGTGAGCCACGACACGTGAGTAGGGAAACCTCAGTCGGTAGGGTGGTGGGCCCAACGCCGGGAGGTCGCCCTTGTCGCCTTTCTTCGGCCGGGAGAGCGAGCTGGCGGCCGTGTTCGACGCGGTCGGGCGCGTGCCCGCCGCCGGGTTGGTGGCCGTGGTGGTGTCCGGCGAGCCGGGCATCGGCAAGTCCAGCCTGCTGGCCGAGACGGGCCGCCGGCTGCGGGACCGGGGCCGCGCGGTGGCCGCCGCCGAGTCGGACGACGTGAGCAGGCGCATCCCGTACGCGGCCGTGGCGACGGCGCTGCGCTCGGTGCCGGCCACCGACGACGTGCGGGCCGCGGTGGCCGCGCTCGACCTCACCTCCACCCCCGACGCGACCTGGTTCGGCCGGTCCTGCGAGCTGGTCGCCCGCGCGCTGACCGGGCTCGCCGCCGACCGGCCCGCCGCGCTGCTGCTGGACAACTTCGACCAGGTGGACGACGACTCGCTGGCCATGCTCGCCGTGGTGCTGCGCCGCGTCACCGCCGCGCCGCTGGTGCTGGTCACGGCGGTGCGCGAGCACCACCGCAACCCCGGCGTCGAGGAGCTGCTGGACCGGCTCGAACGGCACGCCGAGGTGGTGCGCGTGCGGCTGGCGCCGCTGGGCGGCGACGAGGTGGCCCGGATCGTGGAGACCGTGCTCGGCACGCCGGTGGACGACGGCCTGGCGCACGAGGTGTGCCGGCGCGCGGACGGCAACCCGTTCTTCGCGGTGGAGATCGCCCGGTCGCTGCGCGAGCTGGACCTGGTGGCGGTGGACGGCGACCGGGCCAGGCTCGCCGTGTCGCCCTCGGCGATCCGGCTGACCCGGCGCGACGCCGTGCTGCGGCGGGTCGCGCCGCTGGACCGGGACACCCGGGCGGTCGCCCGCGCGGTGTCGATCTTCCGGCGGGTGCGGCTGGACCAGATCGGTTTGCTCGCGCGCGTGTCGTCGCTGCCCGAGGACGTCGTGGTGGACGCGTTCGACGGGTTGCTGCGGGCGCACATCGTGGTGCGGGACGACGACCGCGGGTACCGGTTCTCGCACGCGCTGGTCGGCGAAGCGCTCTACCAGGAGATCGGGCCGGCCCAACGCCGCCACCTGCACAGCCTGATCAGCGCCCGGCTGCTGGACGACCGGGCGCGCGGGCTGGCGGTCGACGAGATGGAGCTGGCCTGGCACCTGGCCGAGTCCGCGCCGCCCGGCGACCTGCGCGCGGTGCGGGTGATGGCGCAGGCCGCGGCGGCGAACCGGGCCACCGCGCCGGAGGCGGCCGCGGCGTTGTGCGCGCGGGCGCTGGAGCTGCTGCCGGTGGCCGCGCCGGAACGCGCCGCGCTGCTGGCCTCGCAGTGCCGGGCGCTGGCGCACGCGTCCCGCCCGGCCGCCGCCGTCGCGCCGGGCCTCGCCGCCCTGGCGGAGCTGCCGCCGGGACCGGAGCGGTCGCGGTGCGCGCTGGTGGTGCTGAGCAGCCTGTTCCTGGTCGGCCGGCTGGACGAGGCGGTGCGGCTGGCCGACGCCGAGGTGCGGGCGGGCGACGCGCCGGCCGCGTTGCACGCGCAGCGCGCCTTGCTGCTGGTGTTCACCGGGCGGCACGCGGAGGCGCTGGAGGCGGTGGACCGGATCGAGGCCATGCCGCTCGGCTCCGGCGCGGAGGGCGTGGTGGTGTTCGGCCGGCTGGTCGTGATCACGTCGATGCTGCTGCGGCACGACCGGACGGTCGAGTACGCGAACCGCGCGCTGGCCTCGGCGGCGGGGTCGCCCGCGCTGGAGTTGCAGGCACTGGCGGTCGGCGCGTCGACCGGCGCGCTGGCCGGGCTGGTGCACGACGCGTCGTGGCGGCTGCGGCGGGCCGAGGAGCTGCGGGAACGGGCCGGTGAGCACGCGTTCCGCGGCGAGCTGGAGCTGGCGCGGGCGGCGTCGGAGTGGTTCGGCGGGGCGTGGGACGCGTGCCTGGAGCGGGTCGGCCGCGCGGCGGCGGAGCTGGAGTCGCGGCAGGAGCTGATGATGCTCGACGGGCTGCGCGCGATCGAGCTGGAGGTGCGGACGTGGCGCGGCGAGCTGGACGTGGCCGCCCGGCTGGCCGCGCTGCCCGCCCCGACCAGCCCGAACATGTCCGGGCTGCACGCGCTGGCGCTGGCCGGCTACCTGGCCGCGCGCGGTGACGTGGAGGGCGCTCGGCGCACGCTCCTCCAGGCCGCGGGCGACGGGCTGAACGCCTACGGCGGCCTGCTGCTGGGCCGCCTGGTCGACCTGGACCTGGCGCACGACCGCACGGAGGACGCCCGGCGGACCGTGAGGTGGCTGCGGTCGCTGCCCGCGGACCGGGTCGCGCCGTGGACCGAGGTGACCGCGCGGCGGGCGGTCGGGCTCTGCGAGGCCGACGCCGGTGCGCTGCGGGAGGCGGTCCGGGAGGCCGAGGCGGGCGGGCTGGTGTTCGAGCGCGCCCGGGCGCAGTTGGCGCTGGGCCTGGTGGACCGGTCCGCCGTGGCGGAGCTGCTGGACGCCTACGCGGTGTTCCAGCGGTTGGGGGCGCACGGGCTGCGGCGGCAGGCGGGCGGGCGGTTGCGGGAGCTGGGCGCGAAGGTGCCGCGGGCGCGGGCCAAGGCCCGCGGCGTGCTGACGGCGGCGGAGGAGAACGTCGCCCGGCTCGTGCAGCAGGGCATGCGGAACCGGGACATCGCGGCCGCGCTGCACTACAGCCCGCGCACGATCGAGGTCTACCTGTCCCGGATCTACGCCAAGCTGCGGGTGTCGTCGCGGCTGGAGCTGGCGCGGGTGCTGGACGGGCGCGCTTAGTTGTTGTGGAGTCCGCACTAACCGGGCCGCGGGGCGGCGGTGTTGCCTGGGGCGCGTGAGTTCCGGCGTGCGGCGGTCGAGGTGCGGTGGGGTTGCGGGGCCCGATGCGTAAGGCGTACACGACGTGCCCGCTGTGCGAGGCCACCTGCGGTCTGGAGCTGACCGTGTCGGGCGACCGCGTCGTCGGGGTGCGCGGCGACCGGGAGGACCCGTTGAGCGGCGGGTTCCTGTGCCCGAAGGGCGCGTCGCTGGGCGCGCTGGACGCCGACCCGGACCGGCTGCGCACGCCCGTCGCCCGGCGGGGCGGCGACTGGGAGGCGGTGGGCTGGCGCGAGGCGTTCGAGCTGGTCGACGCGCGCCTCCGGGCGGTGATCGCCGAGCACGGCCGGGACGCGGTCGCGCTGTACCTGGGCAACCCGACGGTGCACTCGCTGGCCGGCGGCCTGTACGCGGCCGGGCTGCGCAAGGCGCTGGGCTCGCGCAACGTGTTCACCGCCGCGACCGTCGACCAGATGCCCAAGCACGTGGCGTGCGGGCTGATGTACGGGGGCATCTTCACCATCCCGGTGCCGGACGTGGACCGCACCGACTTCCTCCTGGTGCTCGGCGCGGACCCGTTCACCTCCAACGGCAGCCTGTGGACCGTGCCCGACGCGCCGGGCCGGTTGAAGGCGCTGCGCGCCCGCGGCGGCGCGTTCGTCGTGGTGGACCCGCGGCGCACCCGCACCGCGGCGGCCGCCGACGCGCACCTGCCGATCGTGCCGGGCACCGACGTGTTCCTGCTGTTCGCCATGGTCAACGAGCTGTTCGCGGCGTCGCTGGTGGACCTCGGGGCGCTCGCGCCGCACGTGGCGGGCGTGGCGGAGGTGCGGCGGCTCAGCGAGCCGTTCACGCCCGAGGCGGTGGCGTCGCGGTGCGGGATCGCGGCGGCGGAGATCCGGGCGCTGACCCGGCGGCTCGCCGAGGCGCCCCGCGCGGCCGTGTACGGGCGGATCGGCACCACGGCGGTCGGGTTCGGCACGGTCACGAGCTGGCTGGTCGACGTGCTCAACGTCCTCACCGGCAACCTGGACCGGCCCGGCGGCGCGATGTTCCCGCTGCCCGCGCACGCGCGGCGGGGCGTCGGGACGGGGAAGGGCTTCAGCACCGGGCGGTGGCGCAGCCGGGTGCGCGGGCTGCCCGAGGTGGCGGGCGAGCTGCCCGCCGTCACGCTGGCCGACGAGATCACCACACCGGGGGACGGACAGGTGCGGGCGCTGGTCACGGTGGCCGGCAACCCGGCGCTGTCCGTGCCCAACTCGGCCCGGCTCGACGCGGCGCTGGCCACGCTGGGCTTCATGGTGTCGGTCGACCCCTACCTGAACGAGACCACCCGGCACGCCGACGTGATCCTGCCGCCACCTCCGCCCAGCCGCCGCGCGCACTACGACCTGGCGTTCCTGTCGCTGTCGGTGCGCAACGTGGCCAAGTTCTCCCGCCCCGCCGTGCCGCTCGGCCCCGACGAGGTCGACGAGGGCGAGATCCTGCTCCGGCTGACCGCGATCCTCGCCGGCCTCGGCCCGGACGCCGACCTCGACGCGCTCGTCGGCCTGACCGGCGAGTCGGGGCGCACCCGCGAGGAGCGGCTGCTGGACGCCCGGCTGCGGTCCGGGCCGTACGGGCTGACGCTGGACGACCTGCTCGACCGGCCGCACGGCGTCGACCTCGGCCCGCTGACCGGCCGCCTGCCGGAGGTCCTGCGCACGCCGTCGGGCCGGGTCGAGCTGTGCCCCGGGCCGATCGCGGCCGACGTGCCCCGCGTGCTGGCGGCCCTGCGCGCGCCGGTCGAGGGCCTGGTGCTGATCGGCCGGCGGCACCTGCGGTCGAACAACTCGTGGCTGCACAACGTGCCCGCCCTGGTGAAGGGCAGGCCGGTGTGCACGCTGCTGGTGCACCCGGCCGACGCCGCGCGGCTCGGCCTGGCCGACGGCGGCGCGGCCCGGGTGACGTCCCGCGTCGGCGAGGTCGTGGCCACCGTGGAGGTCAGCGCCGACGTGGCCGCCGGGGTGGTCAGCCTGCCGCACGGCTGGGGCCACGACCGGCCCGGCACCCGCCTCGCCACCGCGCGGGCGCACCCCGGCGTCAACGCCAACCTGCTCACCGACGACCTGGCCGTGGACCCGCTGTCCGGCACCGCCGTGCTGAACGGGGTCCACGTGCACGTGTCCCCAGCCGAATGAGGAGCACCACCATGCCCGTGACCGCGGCGCGCGTCATCGCCGACCTGCCCTTCGTGGCCGCCCAGGCGCACGACGACCGGGTGGCCTGGCGCCACCGGCGGGACGGGCGGTGGCAGGACCTGACGTTCACCGAGGTCGCCGAGTGGGTCATGGAGCTGGCGTCCGGCCTGGTGCACCTCGGCGTGCGGCCCGGCGACCGGGTGTGCGTGCTGGCGGACACCCGGGTGGAGTGGTCGGCGGTGGAGCTGGCCGTGCTCGCGGCGGGCGGCATCGTGGTGCCGATCTACCCGTCCAGCGCGCCGGAGGAGTGCGCGTGGATCATCGGCGACTCCGGCGCGGTGCTGCTCGTCGCGGAGGACGAACGGCAGCGGGCCAAGGTCGACTCCGTCCGCGACCAGGTGCCGGGGCTGCGGGACGTCGTGGTCATCGACGACGGCGGGCTGGACGAGCTGCGGTCGCGCGGCCGGACGTCGCCGGCGCCGGGCGAGCTGGACGACCGCCGCGCCGCGATCGACCCGGACGACCCGACCGTGATCATCTACACCTCGGGCACCACGGGGCCGCCCAAGGGCTGCGTGCTGACCAACCGGAACTGGTTGACCATGTGCCGGCTCAGCGAGGAGCTGGACTACGTGCTGCCGGACGACGTGGCGTACCTGTTCCTGCCGCTGGCGCACGTGTTCGCGCAGATCGTGCTGCTGTCCGCGCTCAACACCGGGCACGCGCTCGCGTTCTACGGCGGCGACACGTCGCGGGTCGTGGCGGAGCTGGCGGAGGTGCGGCCGACGTTCCTGCCGTCCGTGCCCCGGATCTTCGAGAAGATCTACACCGCCGCCACGGCCGGCGTGCCGGAGGAGCGGTTGCGGCAGGCCGTGCGGGTCGGGCTGGCGGTGCGCGGGCTGCGGGCCGGGGGCCGACCGGTGCCGCCCGACCTGGCCGCCGCGTTCGAGCAGGTGGAGCCGGTGTTCGCCAAGGTGCGGGCGATCTTCGGCGGGCGGCTGCGGCAGGCGTTGTCCGGCGCCGCGCCCATCTCGGTCGAGGTGCTGGAGTTCTTCTCGGCGGCCGGCGTGCCGGTGCTGGAGGGCTACGGCATGAGCGAGTCGACCGGGGTCGGCACGGTCAACACGGTGGCGCGGCACAAGCTCGGCTCGGTCGGCACGTTCGGCATGGCGGGGCTCCAGGTGAAGCTCGCCGACGACGGCGAGATCCTGATGAGCGGGCCGCACGTGTTCGCGGGCTACTGGAACAACCCCGCCGCCACCGCCGAGGTGCTGACCGACGGCTGGCTGCGCACCGGCGACCTGGGCGAGATCGACGAGGACGGCTTCGTCACCATCACCGGGCGCAAGAAGGACATCATCATCACCGCCGGCGGCAAGAACATCGCCCCGGCCAACGTCGAGAACCAGCTCCGCCAGTCCCGGTGGATCTCGCACGCGGTCGTGTACGGCGACCTCAAGCCGTACCTCGTCGCGTTGATCACCCTGGACCGGGACGAGATCGTGCCGTGGGCGCAGGCCCGGGGCCTGCCGACGGACCTGCCGTCCCTGGTCCGGACGGACGAGGTGCGGGCGCTCGTGCAGGGCGTGGTGGACGAGGCGAACTCCCACTTCGCCACCGTCTCGCAGGTCAAGCGCTTCACCCTGCTGGACCGCGACCTGAGCCAGGACGACGGCGAGCTGACGCCGACGTTGAAGGTGAAGCGCAAGACCGTGCACCGGGCGCACGCCGAGCTGTACGACTCGCTCTACCGCTGATCGACCGTCCCCGGCCCGCGCCCCGAGCGCGGGCCGGGGACGGTCGGCGCTCAGCCGGCCCGCGCCCCGAAGCGTCGGCGTGACAGGTGGCCTGCTCCCTCCGCGGGGGCAGGCCACCCACGGTTGCAAAGGTGACGTTGCAAAGCTGCCTTTGCAACGGTAGCTTTGCGTCATGGTGGCACCCCGGGACATCGCCGACGTCGAAGAACTGCGCACGCTCGCGCACCCGTTGCGCCAGCGGATACTGCGGCACCTCGGGCAGCACGGGCCGGCCACGGCCAGCACGCTCGCCAAGGCGCTCGGCGAGAGCAGCGGCGCGACGAGTTACCACCTCCGGATGCTCGCCAGGCACGCCTTCGTGGAGGAGGTGCCCGAACGCGCGCACGGCCGGGAGAGGTGGTGGCGGGCGCCGGCGCAGGACCTGCGGTTCGACCGCGCCCCGGAGGACCCGGAGGTGCGCACCCTCCTCGAACAGCTCAACCGGCTCAAGCTGGCGGCCGACCAGGAGTTGTTCGCCGACTTCCTGGCCCGGCGGTCCGAGCTGGGCGAGTGGGGGGACGCGGTGCCGTACTCGCGCGGGTCGGTCCGGGTCACGCTGCCGGAGCTGGGGGAGTTCTTCGACGAGTACCTGGCGCTGCTCAAGCGCTACCAACGACCGGCGGGGGAGACGCCCGCGGACGCGCGGCACGTCGCCGTCCGCTTCCTCGCCTTCCCGGTACCGCCCCCGGCGGACCGGGCCTGATCGGGCGGGCACCGACACCCAGCGCCCCAGACCCCGGGCTTGATCGGACAAGTCCGGGACCCGGGCCCGACACCCCGGGCCGTCGAGCTGGCACTCGACGGCCCGGGCACGGAAGTCGCCGCACCACGCCGGGAACCGGCGTGTTCCTCGTACGCGCGAAACCTCCTCCGGAAGGAGAGCACCTGTGCTCCCCCCACGCAACCCGTCGCTCCGGCGTGCCCTCCGCACGCTGCTCGCGACCGTGGCGCTCACCGTGACGCCCGTCGTGACGCCGACCGCGCTCGCGGCCGGGCCGGCCCAGGCCGGACCCGCGGTGGTCGAGCAGGACGTCACCTTCTCCGGCAGCGGCGGGCCGACCCTGCACGGCACGGTCCTCGCCCCCGCCGAACCCGCCGCCGCCCGGCGGCCCGCCATGGTCATGGTGCACGGCTCCGGCCGGGTGTCGCGGGACGGGTACCGGGCGGAGGCGGAGGCGTTCGCCCGGTCCGGCATCGTGACGTTGATCTACGACAAGCGGCCGAAGGCGTCACGGTCCGATGTGGACTTCGGGCTGCTCGCGGACGACGCGCTGGCCGGGTTGCGGGCGTTGCGGTCCCGTGCCGACGTGGACCCGGACCGGGTCGGCCTGTGGGGTGTCAGCGAGGGCGGCTGGGTGGCGCCGCTGGCCGCGTCCCGCACGGCCGAGGTGGCGTTCGTCGTCACGGTCGGCGCGGCGGGCGTGGCGCCGGAGCGCCAGCAGTCGTGGAACCTCGTGAACCGGCTCGCCGCGGCCGGGGTGTCGGGCTCGCTGGTGGACACGGTCTCGCGCACCGCGCTGGGCCTGGTCGTCGGCGCGGGCCTGTTCCCGGAGGCCGGGTACGACCCCGCGCCGGTGCTGGCCCGCGTCACCCGGCCGGTGCTGGGGCTGTGGGGCGAACTCGACCGCGTGGTGCCCGGCGCGGAGAGCCTGCGGCTCTTCCGGGAGTCGCTGGACGCGGCCGGGAACCGGCGGTACGCCCTCGGTTCCGTGCCCGGCGCCGACCACACCATGCGCCTGTCCCCGGACGGCTTCCGGCGCGGCGACGAGGTGGCGCCCGCCTACCTCGAACGCGTCTCGTCCTGGGTGCACGGGCTCGCCGGGACCACCGCGGCCGTCGAGGTCGGGACGCCCGCGCGGCAGGAGCGGGACAGCGCGCCGGTCGAGCCGGGGTCACCCGCGGCGCACCTGGTCGCGGTCGCGGTGCTGCTGGTGGCGTTCGGCGGGTACGGGGCAGGCGCGGCGGTCCGGCGGCTGCGCGGCCGGCGTGGCGCGCCACCCGCCCGGCGCGCGGCCCGCGTGCTCGCGACCACCGGCGTGCTCGCCGTGCTGGGGCTGTTCGCGTACCTCGGCCAACTGTCCGCCACCAACGCGCGCAACCCCGGCGCGGTCCTGCTCGGCCGGCCGCTGCCGTGGCTCGGGCTGCAACTCCTCGCGGTGGCGGTGGTGGTCGCCGCGATGATCACGGCGTGGGGCCTGTGGCGGGCCAGGTCCGAACCCGGCCACCGGCTGCGGCTCGGGTCGCTGGTCGCGGGCGGGGTGGTGTTCGTGCCGTGGGCCGCGCACTGGGGCCTGCTGCTGCCGTAGCCGTCAGCGGCCCACCGCGGTCTCGCGGTCCACGCGCGACAGCTTCTCCGGGTTGCGCAGCAGGTAGATGCCGGTGACCAGGCCGTCCTCGACGCGCATCGCGACGATGCCGTCCAGCACCCCGTCGACCCGCAGCAGCAGCGCCGGACCGCCGTTGAGCCGCACCGGCTCGGTCGACGTCCGGGCGCCGAGGACGTCCCACCGGGCGGCCAGCAGCCGGGCCGCCTTCTCCGCGCCGACGACCGGCTTGCGCACGGCCTGCTTGAACCCGCCCGCGTCGCTCAGGATGACGACGTCCGGCGCGAGCACGTCCAGCAGGTCCCGCAGGTCGCCGGTCTCCACCGCCCGTTGGAACGCCGCCAGCGCGGCCCGCGTCTCGTCCGGGGACGCGGTGCCGCGCGGCCGGCGTTCGGCGACGTGGGCCCGGGCCCGGTGGGCGATCTGGCGCACCGCGGCCGGTGTCCGGTCGACCGCCTCGGCGATCTCCGCGTAGTCGAGGGCGAACACGTCGCGCAGCACGAACACCGCCCGCTCGATCGGCCCCAACGTCTCCAGCACGAGCAGCATCGCCAGGGACAGGCTGTCGGCCAGTTCCACGTCCTCGGCCACGTCGGGCGCGGTCAGCAGCGGCTCGGGCAGCCACGGGCCGACGTAGGACTCCTTGCGCCGGCCGAGCGCCCGCAACCGGCCCAGCGCCTCGCGGGTGGCGATCCGCACCAGGTACGCGCGCCGGTCCCGCACGGCGTCGAGGTCCACCCCGCGACCACCGCAGCCAGGTCTCCTGGACGACGTCCTCGGCGTCGACGGCCGAGCCCAGCACCTGGTAGGCGACCGTGAACAGCAGGCTGCGGTGCGTCGCGAACGCCTCGGTGGCGGGATCGTCGGCGGCCATGGGTGGTTCCCGTCCCCTCGGTGTGACGCGGGTCACGCGGCCGGTCTGTCACAGGGCCCGCGACCCCGGCATCCCATGGTCGCAAAGCCATTCCCACACCGGATCCCGGGGGAGAACGCCGTGAACGTCGCACTGTGGATCGTCACCGCCCTGCTCGCCACCGCCTACCTCGCGGGCGGCGTCGGCAAGGTGGTCGTGCCCAAGGGGAAGATCGCCGCCGCGGGCCGCAGCGGGCAGTGGGTCGAGGACTGGGGCGCCGGCGCGGTGAAGGCCATCGGGGTGCTGGAGGTCCTCGGGGCGGTCGGCCTGGTGCTGCCCGCCGTGCTGGGCGTCGCGCCGGTCCTGGTCCCGATCGCGGCGGTCGGCCTGATGGGCGTCATGGCCGGCGCGACGGTCGTCCGGGTCCGGCGGGGCGAATTCGGCCTGGCGGTGCTCGACCTCGCCTACCTGGTGCTGCTCGCCTTCGTGGCATGGGGCCGCCTCTTCGTCGAGCCCTTCACCGGCTGACCGCCACTGGACGGTGCGGGGGAAAGCCTTTACCGTGCGAAGGCAGGACGTCGCCCGCACGAGACCGGCGCGGGGGTCGGCGGTCGCGCGACCGCGGACCCCGACGTCGGCCGGACCCGTCCCCGCCGCCACTCCGCCGCACCCACTCCGCCGCACCGCTCCCCTGCACCGCAGGGGGGAACGCCAACGACCGTGGAGGCTTCCGTGGCACCCCGAACCCGACGCGCCCGGCCGACCCCGCTCGGCGCGCTCGCCACCGCGCTGGCCGTGGCCGCGTCCGCCCTGGTGTCCGCCGCGCCCGCGAGCGCGGCGCCCGTCCCGCCGTCCCGGGGGGAACCCGCGGCGGCGTCCTCGGCCGGCGGCCCTGCGGCTGCGGGGGTCGGCCCGGTGACGCAGCTCGCCACCGACACGGACGTGCCCTGGGGCCTGGACTTCCTGCCCGACGGCTCGGGCGTCTACACCCGGCGCGACGCGTTCGACATCGTGAAGCTGTCGCCGTCGGGCCAGAGGACCACGCTCGGCACGGTGCCGAACGTGGTGACCACCAACGGCGAGGGCGGTCTGCTCGGCCTGGAGGTGTCACCGACCTTCGTGACCGACAACTACCTGTACATCTACCACACGGCCGCGAACGACAACCGGATCGTGCGGATGAAGGTGCAGAACAACGCGCTGGTGCAGGGTTCGCTGCAGGTGCTGCTCACCGGCATCCCGCGCAACCGCTACCACAACGGCGGCCGGCTGCGGTTCGGCCCGGACGGCAAGCTGTACGCGGGCACCGGCGACGCCCAGAACGGCAACTGGGCGCAGGACCTGTCCAACCTGGGCGGCAAGGTGTTGCGGCTCAACGCGGACGGCTCCGCGCCGACCGACAACCCGTTCTACCGCAACGGCGGCAACGCGCGTTACGTGTGGACCTACGGCCACCGCAACGTGCAGGGCCTGGCGTTCGACGGCCAGGGCAGGCTGTGGCAGGCCGAGCTGGGCAACACGGTCATGGACGAGCTGAACCTCTCCGAGCGGGGCGGCAACTACGGCTGGCCCGCCTGCGAGGGCACGTCCGGCTCCTGCGCGGGCTACGTCGCGCCCAAGCGCACGTGGAGCACCGCCACCGCCTCGCCCAGCGGCATCGCCGTCGTGAACAACGCCGTCTACGTGGCGACGCTGCGCGGCAGCCGGCTCTACCGGCTCGTCATCAGCGGCACGTCGGTCGGTTCGGAGACGGTCCACTTCCAGGGCACGTACGGCCGGCTGCGCACGGTCGAGCCCGCGCCGGACGGCAGCCTGTGGCTGACCACCAGCGACGACCGGGACTCCGTGCCGAACAACTCCACCAGCCGGGTCCTGCGGGTGCAGTTGACCTGACCGGGGGTCGTGGTCGAGGGGCGAGGCGGTCCCGGGCGACCCGGGGCCGCCTCGCCCGTTCGGGTGGTCGGGCGGGCCGGGTGAACCGAACGACCGGCGGGGCCGTGTCAGAGGTGTCCGCCGCCGCCGAGGGAGGCACCGCCCATGCGCCACGACCGCCGCAACCCGTCACCGCTCGGGGCACGACCGAGCACCGGCTGAACGAGAGCACATGCCCGATCCGATCCTCGACCGCGCGCTGCGCCGGGTCCGCGCCGAGAGGGCGCGCGACCGCAGGCGGCGCGGCGGGGCCGTCACGGCGGTGGGCGCCGTGCTCACCGCCGCGGTGCTGGCCGGGGGCGTCCACCTCGGCCGGCACAGCGCGCCCGAGGTCCGGGTCGTGACCGCCACGACGGCCGACGGCGTGCGGATGACCACCTCGGTCACGCCCGCCGACGGCTGGGTGCGGCTGAGCGCGGTGGTGGAGGGCGTCGCCGCGGGGGAGCGGTGCCGGCTCGTGGTCACCGACGCGCACGGCCGCACGCACCCGGCCGGCGGCTGGGTCGCCGCGCGCCCGCCCGAGGGCACGGCCCTGGCCGGAGCCGTGCTCGTGGACCCCGGGGAGGTGGCCGCGGTCAGCGTCGTCACGGTGGACGGCCGGGTGCTCGTCGCCGGTTCCGCCACACGCGCGCCGTAGCGCTCGCCCGCACGGGCCCGCCGGGCCGTGCGCCCGCACCCTCCGCCGTCCCAGCCGGTCGATCGGCCCGCCCCGGCCGAATAAGCTGGGCGCGTGAGGTGGTGGCCGCCGCTGCTGGTGCTGGTGCTCGCCGTCGGCTGCTCGGACGCCCGCACCGTGGCCATCGACGAGGTGCCGGTGGCGGCCGAGTCGGTCACCACCACCGGGGACGCCTCGACCGGCACGTTCCGCGTCGACTGCGGCCGCAACGAGGACCGCCACCTCAACGCCGACAACGTGGTCATCGCGCCGGGCCGGCCGTTCGGCGCGCACCACACCCACGAGTACGTCGGCAACCGCAGCACCGACGCCGGCTCCACCGACGAGTCGCTGGCCGCCGCGACGACCACGTGCGTCGCCGGCGACCCGTCCACCTACTACTGGCCGGTGCTGCGGCTGACCGACCGGACCGGGCACGACGAGCACGCGCCCGGCGGCGGCGTGCACGGCAACACCGGCGAGGTGCTGCCCCCGGCGCGGGTGGAGATCACGTTCACCGGCAACCCGGTCAGCCAGGTCGTGCCCATGCCGCGGTTCCTGCGCATGATCACCGGCGACCCGGCGGCGCTGACCACCGGGCGCGGCCGGGTGCGGTGGAGCTGCACGGGGTTCGAGGACCGGCACACCGACCGCTACCCGCGCTGCGGTCCCGGCGGCATGGTGCTGCGCACGTTCGACTTCCCGAGCTGCTGGGACGGCCGCAACACCGACAGCCCGAGCCACCGGGCGCACGCCGGGTTCCCCGGCTCGAACGGGGTGTGCCCGCCGGGCACGTTCCCGGTGCCGAAGCTGCGCGTGCGGGTCGCCTACGACGTGCCCGCCGGCCGCCCGTACGCCGTCGACAGCTTCCCCGAGCAGCGGCACGACCCGCGCACCGACCACGCCATGTTCGTCAACGTCATGCCGGACGAGCTGATGGACCGCGTCACGGCCTGCGTGAACACCGGCCGGACCTGCTCCTGACGAACTCCTCCCGCGCCGCGGTGAACCGGAACCGCCCGGCATCCGTGTCCGTGGCGGGAGGGTGACGAGAGGAGTGGGTGGATGGCGGCTCTGTGGTCCCGGAGACGGGAGGCCGCGGCCGACGAGGCCTTGATCCGGTCCCTCTACGAGGAGCACGGTCGGGCGCTGCTCGCCTACGCGACGCGGCTGACCGGGGACCGGGCGGCGGCCGAGGACGTCGTCCAGGAAACCCTCGTGCGCGCTTGGCGACACCCGGACGCCCTGGTCAACGGCAAGGGCTCGGTGCGCGGGTGGCTGCTCACGGTGGCGCGCAACATCGTCACGGACCGGGCGCGGGCCAGGGCCGCCCGGCCGCAGGAGGTCGCCGAGACCCAGGCGACCCCGCCGGTGCAGCGCGACCACGCCGATTCCGTGGTGGACTCGGTGGTCGTGCTCGAAGCCCTCGACCGGCTGTCGTCGGACCACCGCGACGTGCTGCTGGAGATCTACTTCCGGGGACGCAGCGTGACCGAGGCGGCTGCGGCGCTCGGGGTGCCGCCGGGCACGGTCAAGTCCAGGTCGCACTACGCGCTGCGGGCGCTGCGGGAGACGTTCGCCGGGCAGCGGGCCGCGCTGAAGGGGGTGGCCGGATGACCGCCAACCACGATCCACAGCTGCTCGGCGCGTACGTGCTGGGCGTCCTCGACGAGCGGGAGGCGCGCGTGGTGGAGGACCACTTGTCGTCCTGCCCGGTGTGCCGCGCCGAGCTGGACGGGCTGCGGGCGGTGGAGGAGGCCCTGGGCGACGTGCCGCCCGAGGCGCTGCTCGACGGCCCGCCCGAGGACGGGGACCTGCTGTTGCAGCGGACGTTGCGGCAGGTGCGGTCCGAGCGCGAGGTGCGCATGCGCCGCCGCCGGGTCGGCCTGGGGCTGGCCGCCGCCGCGGTGGCCGCGATCGTGCTCGGCGGCGGGTTCGCGGTCGGCCGGGGCACCGCGCCGGACGTGGTGGCCACGCAGACGTCGAACCCGCCCGCGCCGCCGGCCGGGACCAGGGTGGGCTCGGCCGTGGACCCCGTGACCGGTGCGCGGATGACGGTGCAGCTCCGGCCCGCCGCCGGGTGGGTCAGGGTGAACGCGTCCGTCTCGGGCATCGCGCGGGACGAGAAGTGCCGGCTGTTCGTCGTGGCCAAGGACGGCAGCAGGCAGGAGGCGGGGAGCTGGCTGGTCTCGCCGGCGGGGGAGCGGGACGGCACGAACCTCGACGGCTCGGCGCTGATCGCGCCCGAGGACGTCGCGGCGATCGAGGTGCGCAACTTCGACGACGAGCGGATCGTCACCGTGCCGGTGTGAGGCGCGGGAACCCCCGTGCGCGATGGCGGCGCACGGGGGCTCCCGGCCCGGCGCCCTCCGCGGCGATGGCGCAGGAGGGCCGCCCGGCCGGTCAGGGCTTGAGCACGACCTTGCCGACCGTGGCGCGGCTCTCCAGCGCGGTGTGCGCCGCGGCGGCCTCGGCGAGCGGGAACGTGGTGGTCAGCGGGGTCAGGCGGCCTTCGGCGAGGGCGGCCATCGCGCTCTCCTCCAGCCCGCGCAGGTTCGTGCCCTTCATCATCCGCGGCCCGACCACGACCGACGCGGTGATGCCGAGCCGGTAGAGGTCGCCGGTGTCGATGCGGGTCGGCTCGCCCGCCGTCCAGCCGTACAGCAGGATCCGGCCGCCGACGCCGAGCAGCTCCAGCGCCGCGCGCCCCGCGTCGCCGCCGACGCCGTCGAGCACGACGGTGACCTCGCCGATCCCGGCCGACCAGTCCGGCCGGGTGTAGTCGGCCACCACGTCCGCGCCCAGCTGCCGGACCAGGTCCAGCTTGGCGGTGCTCGCCACGCCGACGACCCGCGCGCCGACCGCCTTGGCCTCCTGCACGAACAACGCGCCCAGACCGCCCGCGGCGGACGTCACCAGCACCACGTCCTCGGCGGTCAGCTCGGCGATGCGCAGCACGCCCGCGGCGGTGCGCCCGGTGCCGATCATGGCCACGGCGTGGTCGTCGGACACGTGGTCGGGCAGCGCGTGCAGGGACGCGGCGTCGGCCACGGCCAGCTCGGCGTACCCGCCGCTCGCCTGCCCGAGGTGGGCGACGACCCGCTTGCCCAGCCAGTGCGGCTCGACGCCGTCGCCGAGCTTCGTGACGACCCCCGCGACCTCCCGGCCCGGCGTCATGGGCAGCTCGGGCAGCGGGAACGGCCCACCGCTCTCGCCCTTGCGGATCGTCGTGTCGAGCAGGTGCACCCCCGCCGCCGACACCGTGATCCGGACCCGGCCGGGCCCCGGCTCCGGGTCGGGCACCCGCTCGTACCGGAGGTTCCCGGCCGGGCCGAACTCGTGCTGGCGGATGGCGTGCATGGCGTTGTCCCCTCTGGAGTTCCTGCCGCGCCACGCTAGGAGTTCGAGTTAGCTCGAAGTCAAGCGATCTTGCCCCCGATCGCGCCGTGCCTCTCCGTGACCGCGCGCACCCGCTGCGTGAAATAGCGCCGAAGCGAACTCCGCACTGCCCGCGCGCGGTTCCCGGTCATCTGCTCACGCGATGCCGACAATTGGCGAACGACGTAATCACTTTGACGAAGAGCGGTCTCTTCGGAGATAGTTCATCCGGCACCGCGGTGGTGCCCGACGATCACAAAGGGGACCTTCGTGAACAGCAGGGAGACCGAGTGGAACGGCTCCGCGACGTACGCGTCCGGTGATCTGGACCAGCTCTCCTGACCTGCCCGTCCGGCAAATGCGGCGACGCGGATCCCATTATTGGGAAATCATATCGACCTATTCGTCGTGATGATCGGCGCGCATTCGGCGCGGCTCGGCGTCCCGGCCTTCATGGGGTGGGTCGGGATGGGTGGAACCCCGGCACGACGGGGCGCGTGACTCCTGTCGGAAAGGGGGGACGGGTTCGTGCGCCCGTCCTCCGCCTCCATTCGGCCCAACCCCTCGGACCGCCCTGTTTGCCGCTCGCGGCCCACGGGTAGTCGGTGGGCGTCCGGAGTCCGGGTAACGGGCTCGTGGTCCGTGTAGTTGGAGGGCGAGATGACCCACCACTCGACCGTCGGTCGCGTCAAGGTCGCGGGCCTGCAACCCGCCCAGGTGCTGGCCGGGCTCGTCGGCCTGGTCTTCCTCGCGTTGGGTGTGCTGGGCTTCGTGCGCACGGGGTTCGGCGACTTCGCGGGCGAGCACCACGCGGCCCTGCTCGGGTTCACCCTGAACCCGTTGCACAACGTGGTGCACCTGGCGTTCGGTGTGCTCGGCCTGCTCATGGCGAGCACGTCGGGCCTGGCCCGGTTGTACGGCTGGCTCCTGTTCCTGGGCTACGGCGCGGTGCTGCTGTGGGGCCTGGCGCTCGCCGGTGTGTTCGCCACCAACCCGGTCGAACGCCTGGGCAACCCCTTGGCGCTCAACATCAACGACAACTGGCTGCACCTCGGGCTGGCCGCCGTCGGCCTGCTGATCGCCGTGCTGCCCGCGCGGCGCAAGCTGGTGACGGAGGAGCCGGTCGAGGACCGGCGGTACGACCGCACCGACCTGGAGCGGGACGCGAGCATCCGCGACCCGCGCACCGACCCGGCGGAGCACGGGATGCCGACCCAGCGGGTCGACTCCCGTCACGGCGGCCCGGAGCAGGTCGAGCCGCGTCGTGCCGGCGCGCACCGCGACGAGCGGATCGAGTCCATGGACCCGACCGTGAGCACGCGGCCGGTCCAGCCGATCGACCCGGCCATCGCCGAGCAGCACAAGTCGCGTTTCGGCCGGTGACGCCACCGCGCTGAGCGCGACCCGCCAAGGCGGCGGCGCAAGGGTCCACGCGACCCCCGCGCCGCCGCCGCTTCGCGCGCTCCGATCGCCGCGGCGACCCGTGGCCGCCGCCCGGCACGGTCCGTGTCCGCTTTCGCGGCTGGGCCGTGCACTCTGCCGAGCCGCGCGTGGAGGTGTGGTCAGACGGCGGAGTCCAGCGTCCGGAGGTGGTCGTCGTCCAGCACGACCTCCAGCGAGCCCAGCGTCTCCTCCACCTGGGCCACCGTCGTGGCGCCCACCAGCGGGATGATGTCCTGGGCCATCAGCCAGGCCAGCACGACCTGGTTGACCGTGGCGCCGACCTCCGCCGCGACCGCGTGCAGCGCGGCCAGCCGGCGGGTGGTGCCGGGGTGGTCGTAGTGCTCGCCCAGCGGCTTGTCCCGGTACTGCCCCGACAGCAGCGCCGAGTACGCCACCAGCGCCACGTCGCCCTCGGCCGCCGCGTAGTCGAACAGCTCGTCGGTCATGTGCACGTGACCGCCCTCCGGCAGCTTCACCCCCGGCCGCGGGCGCAGGTAGCTGTAGCGCTGCTGCACGGCGGTGTAGAGCGGCCACCCGTTCGCCCGCGACACCGCCCGCGCCCGCTCCAGTCGCCACGTGGCGTGGTTGCTCGCCCCGATCTCGCGCACCACGCCCGCCTCGACCAGGGACGCGAACGCGCCGAGCGTGTCCTCCGGTTCGACCCCGCGGTCCTCGATGTGGCTGTAGTAGAGGTCGACGTGGTCGACGCCCAACCGCTTGAGGCTGCCCTCCACCGCACCGCGGATCGTCGCGCCGGACAGGCCCTCGGCGTTCTCCAGGCCGGTACCCGGCGTCAACGGCCGGGCGCCCACCTTCGTGGCCACCACCAGGTCGTCGCGGTTGCCCCGCGCGGCCAGCCAGCGGCCGACCGCCTCCTCGCTCTCGTCGCCCGTGCCGCCGTCCCAGAACACGTAGTTGTTCGCCGTGTCCAGGAACGTCCCGCCGGCCTCGGCGAAGCGGTCCAGGATCGCGAACGCGGTCCGGTCGTCCACCCACTTGCCGAACGGCAGCGTGCCCAGCGCCAGGGCGCTGACCTCCAGGGAACCGATGCGCTGTCGTCTCATGGCGGTCAGCCTGGGTGCTGGAGCGCACTCCGGGTCAAGCCCCTGGCATGCTGGACGGCGATGTCGACACTGACGAAGTGGGCCCCCGCCGTGCTGGCGCTCGTGCTGGTGGCCAGTCCCGGGGTGTGGCGTTACAGCCGGCACGTGATCACCATCGCGCACGAGGCGGGGCACGCCCTGGTGGCTCTGCTCACCGGCCGCCGGCTGGAGGGCATCAAGCTCAACTCGGACACCTCCGGGGTCACCGTGTCGCGCGGGCGGCCCACCGGGGTGGCCGTGGTGCTGATGTACTTCGCCGGGTACGTGACGCCGTCGCTGCTGGGGCTGGGCGCGGCGGCGCTGGTGACGGCCGACCAGGTGCGGCCGTTGCTGTGGGCGACCGTGGTGCTGCTGGTCGGGATGCTCGTCATGATCCGCAACGCGTTCGGCGTGCTGTCGGTGGTGGTGACGGGCGCGGTGATGTTCGCCGTGTCCTGGTACGCGACGGCGGCGTGGCAGGCGGCGTTCGCGCTGTTCGTGGCGTGGTTCCTGCTGCTGGGCGGCGTGCGGCCGGTGGGGGAGTTGCAGCGGCGGCGGATGCGCGGCCTGGCGCGGCAGTCCGACGCCGACCAGCTGGCCCGGCTCACCCGCGTGCCCGGCTTCGTCTGGGTGGTCCTGTTCGCCGCCGTGACCGTGGGCACCCTGCTCGCCGGCGGCCGCCTCCTCCTCCCCCTCTGACCCCCGCGCGCGTCCTACCTCCAGAACGCGTGTGTCCTACGTCCAGAACGCGTGTGTCCTACGTTCGGAACGCGTGTGTCCTACGTTGGGAACGCGTGAGTCCTACGTTCAGGACCCCTGAGTTCAACGCTCGGGCACCCGCGCCCACCGTCCCGTGTGGACGCCGACCCGGCACGGGCGCGAGCGCGGCGGTTCAGGGATCGCTGCGCGGGTAACCGGTGCCCATGGTCAGCATCGGATACTTCCTCTCCAGCGAGGAGCACGGACCGCGCGAGCTGGTGAGGCAGGCGCGCTGGGCGGAGGAGGCCGGTTTCGAGCGGCTGTGGATCTCCGACCACTACCACCCGTGGAACCGCGAGCAGGGGAACAGCACGTTCGTGTGGTCGGTCATCGGGGCGTTGTCGGAGGTCACGTCCCTGCCCATCACGACCGCCGTCACCTGTCCGACGGTCCGGATTCACCCCGCCGTGGTGGCCCAGGCCGCCGCGACGGCCGCCGTCCAGTGCCGCGGCGGCTTCACGCTCGGCGTGGGCAGCGGCGAGGCGCTGAACGAGCACATCTTCGGCGACCCGTGGCCGTCCGCGCCCGAACGGCTCGACATGCTCGAAGAGGCCGTCGAGATCATGCGCGCCCTGTGGACGGGCGAGGAGGTCAGCCACCGCGGCGAGCACTACGCGGTCGAGAACGCCCGCCTCTACACCCTCCCGCCCGCACCCGTGCCGGTGTACGTGTCGGCGTTCGGGCCGAAGGCGGCGGAGGTCGCCGGCCGGATCGGCGACGGCCTGTGCTCCACCATGCCCGACCCGTCGCTGCTGGAGAAGTTCCGGGCCGCGGGCGGCGAGGGCAAACCCACCCAGGCCGGCTTCAAGGTCTGCCACGCCCCCACCGCCGAGGAGGGCGTCAAGACCGCGCACCGGCTCTGGGCGAACGAGCAGCTGCCCGGCGAGCTGGCCCAGGTGCTGCCCACGCCCCGGCACTTCGAGCAGGCGTCGACGCTGGTCACCGAGGAGATGGTGGCCTCGGCCCTGCCCGTCGGCCCCGACCCCGAGCCGTACGTGAAGGCCGTTCGGGAGTACGCCGACGCGGGCTACGACGAGGTGTACGTGAGCCAGATCGGACCCGACCAGGAGCGGTTCTTCGCGTTCTGGGCCGACCGGGTGGCGCCGTCGCTGAGCCACGCCACCACCGCGGCGGGAGGCGCGCGATGACCGACCCGGACGAGCGCCCCCTGGACGAGATCGAGCAGTTCGACGAGGACGAGCTGGACGTCGACCCGCTGGAGGAGGGCGTCGACCCGCCCGAGCACTGGAGCGGCGCCGACCGCCACGGCACCACGCCGCGCGAGCTGCGCGAGGGCGAAACGCTCGACCAACGGCTGGCCCAGGAGCAGCCGGAGTAGTCCCGACGCAAACCCGACCACCCGGTAATCCACCCGATGTGGCGCCGTCACGTTTGCCGCCGGGGTGCCGGCGGGTAAGCCGTGATCAAGCACCTGTGACACCGCAAGGGGGTTCCTCCGATGACCAGCACCGCGCGCCTGCCCAAGCCCGTGACCGACGTCTGGGACTGGCAGAAGGAAGGGCTGTGCCGAGGACGTGACAGCGCGGTCTTCTTCCACCCGGACAACGAGCGCGGCTCCGCCCGGGCCGCCCGCGAGGACAAGGCGAAGCAGCTCTGCGCACGCTGCCCTGTCATCGACCCGTGCCGCGAGCACGCGCTCGCGGTCCAGGAGCCGTACGGCGTCTGGGGCGGCATGGGCGAGGACGAGCGCCGCCGGATCATCGCCAACCGCCGCCGCTCCGCCGCCTGACGAACCACCCCGGCCGGGGACACCCGGTCACCCGCTCGCCCATCCCCTTGACGCGGATCGGACCGGGGCAGCGCCGCCCCGCCCGAACCCACCCCCGACGCGGGACCCGAACGAGCGCCGCAACGCACCGGGGCCGCCCGACCACTCATCCGGTCGGGCGGCCCCGGTGCGTTCCGGCACGCGCCTACTCGGTCAGCCCCTCGCGGAGCTGCCGCAGCGTCTTGGCCAGCAGCCGCGACACGTGCATCTGCGAGATCCCGACCTTCTGCGCGATCTGCGTCTGCGTCATGTTCCCGAAGAACCGCATCACGACGATCTTGCGCTCCCGCTCCGGCAGCTTCTCCAGCAGCGGGTGCAGCGCCTCCCGCTGCTCGATCGCCTCCAGCTCCGGGTCCTCCTCGCCGAGCGTGCTGCCCAGCGAGATGGAGCTGTCGTCGGCCACCAGCAGGTCGTCCAGCGACGCGCTGTGGTAGGCGTTGCCCGCCGCCAGCCCCTCGTGGATCTCCTCCCGGCTCAGCCCCAGGTGCTGCGCCAGCTCGCTCGGCGTCGGCGCGCGACCCAGCTCCTGCGACAGCCGCGCCGACCCGGCGTTGATCGCCAGGTGCAGCTCCTTGAGCCGCCGCGGCATCCGCACCGACCAGCTGGAGTCCCGGAAGTACTTCCGGACCTCGCCCATGATCGTCGGCACCGCGAACGACAGGAAGTCGCTGCCCCGCTCCGGGTCGAACCGGTCCACCGCGTTGATGAGCCCCACCGTGGCGACCTGCACCAGGTCGTCGTGCGGCTCGCCGCGGTGGCCGAACCGCCGGGCGATGTGCTTGGCCACCGGCAGGTGCTCGGTCACCAGCTCGTCACGCAGCCGCTCCCGCTCCGGGTCGTCCTTCGCGGTCGCGGCGAGCCTCACGAACAGCGGCGCCAGGTGGTCGTAGTCACCCTGCGTGCCGGTCCGCGTCGTGCCCCCGTCCGCCGCCGTCACGCATCCACCGTCCCCAACGACCGCTTGACCAGGTCGATGTGCACCTCGAACGCGTCCGCCTGCGGCGCGACCCACGTCGTGACCGAGTCGACCAGCGCGCTCAGCACGCGCCACCCGAAGCTGTCCCGGTCCGGAGGCGCCGACCGCTGGGAGTCCACCTTCGTGAACACCTGCACCGATCCGTCCACCACCACGAACTGGGCGCTCAGCACCGCGCCCTGGTCGGCCAGCGAGATGAGGGTCGAGCACGCCTCGTCCACCGCCAACTTCAGGTCCTCGATGGAGTCAAGGTCGAAGTCCTGCCTCATGGCGATGTCCGCCGCGACGGCCCGGACGACCGACAGCTGCGTGGGGTCGGCCGCCATCCGCAACTCGACCCCGGCCAGGGCGTTCTCCGACTCGCCGCTCTGCGGCTCAGTGTGCGACACGCTCACCTCGTCGTCCGTTCTCTCTCGTTGTGCTGCTGACGCTATCCGTACCCGAATTGATCGTCGCTCACACGTGTAGCCGACGCGCGGGCTGGGAAGACTGACTGGTGCGACGGGAGGGCCCTTGACCGATCAACTCGCGGACCACCACTGGCGAACGGAGTTCCCGGCACACGCCGGGCAGCTCTCGGCCGTCCGTGCCCAGCTCGACGCCTGGCTGTCCGCCGAAGGGCTGTCCGAGGACGACCGGTACGACCTCCTGCTCGCGGTCAACGAGGCGGCGAGCAACGCCGTGGAGCACGCCTACGGCCCCGACCAGCAGGGGGTCGTGCACATCCACGCCGAGGCCGGACCCGACGGCGGCGTGCGCGTCGTCATCACCGACTACGGGGGATGGCGCGTGCCACCGCCCGTGCTTTCCGCCCGCGGCCGCGGGCTGCTGCTGATGCGAGAGAACGTCGACGAGGTGCTGGTCGACCGGAGGCCGGACGGCACCACCGTGACCCTCGTCATGGCCCCCCGGCACACGCCCCGCGGCACCTACCTGACCCCCGCCCAACCACCCGATCCAGTGGACGTCACCACCCGCGAGGGCTGGGTCGAGGTGCACGTCCGCGGCGACGTCCCGGCGCACGCCGCGCCCTCCGTCCGCCGTCGCATCCTCACCGCCGCCCGCGGCGGCACCGTGCCGGTCGTGGTCGACCTGCGCGCCCTCGGCGAGCACAACGAAGGGCTGGTCCGCAGCCTGCGCGCGGTGGCCGAGGCCGCCGCCGCGGCGGGCAACCGGGTCGTCGTGCGCGCGCCCGAAGACGGCCACGCCCGCCGCGCACTCGTCGCGGCGGGCGTGGACCAGGTCGTCGACCTCGTACCGCACGTCTAGGGGCACGGCGTCACCTCAACGGGTGGTCCTGTCGGCCGCCACGGCCTGCTCCACCGACGTGAACACGCTGAACACCTCGCCCAGGCCGGTCGCGGCCAGCGGACGGGTCACGGCGCGCTCCACGGCCACCACGCGGAACTCCGCGCCGCGCCGCTTGGCCTGCTGCGACGCCTCCACCAGCACGGCCAGGCCGGCCGAGCCGAGGAAGCTCACCCCGGACAGGTCCAGCACCAGCGTGCCGTCCGCGTCGAGGTGGGGCAGCGCGGCGGCGCGCAGCTGCGGCGCGGTGAGCATGTCCACCTCACCGCTGACCGCCAGCACGGTGACACCCTCCACCGCGGCGCGGGTCGTCAGCCCGAGCTGCCCGGCACGGGTGCTGTCGGCGGACTCGGCTCCGCTCGTCGCCACGACGTTCGGATCCTGAACCGTCACGAGGCACTCCTCTTTCAGCTGGAACTGCTGGACGGGAAGCCCGGACGCACGGAAGGGTGCGCAACACTGACTGCAGCGTGGCGGAACGTGCCCGCTAGCCGGACTTCCCGGCGCGGCTGTTGGCTCAACCGCTGCACCACCCACCGTACGTAGCGCTGGGCGGCACCACAAGCTCATGGTGGTGCGTGATCAGTACCAGTGTAGTGCGCCGTTCGGCGTGCGGCGGATGACGGACGGTGAACGGTTTCGCCCCGCCCGGGCCGGTTACACCTCGGGGGAAGCGTTCCCGGCGGTCGTCCGCAGCTCGGCGACGCATCGGCCCGCCGACCGCCGGGGTGCCCGCACGCGGAGGTGGTCTCGACCACAGTCGCGCAGAATCGGGTGACGGGGATAACGCCGCGAGGGTCGCGGGCGACCAACCCGGTGGAGGGATTTCACATGAGCACCAGAACGGAAACCGAGTCCGAGCCGGCGAAGCCGAGGGCAGCGCGTGCCGGCGCCGCGGGAGCCGCGCCGCTGCCCACAGCCCCCTGCAGCGTGGTCTGGAGCAAGGGCCACGCGTACGTGCTCGAAGGTTTCCGGGCCCGCTGGGTCGGCGTCGACGACCGGGGTCGTCCGCAGGCGCTCAGCGGCGCAGAACTGCAACGCCGCGGCTGGAGCCGCACCCGTTCGAGCAACTGATCACCCCGCCGACGACGGACGGCACCCGCCCGCGTGACGCACGCGGATCGGACCGTCACCGCGCGTCAACCGACCGGGGGCGGTGAACCCGCCGGTCAGGCCACCGCGCGAGTCGGCCACCGGGGCACGCCGGGCGGACCTCTACAGTGCGGACGTGTCGCACGATCCGGCCGACCGGCTGCTGACGATCCCGAACGCGCTGAGCGTGTTGCGGCTGCTCGGCGTGCCCCTGTTCCTGTACCTGCTGCTCGGCCCCCACGCGGACGGCTGGGCGCTGGTCGTGCTGGTCGCGGCCGGCCTCTCCGACTGGCTCGACGGCAAGATCGCCCGGTGGCTCGACCAGGCCAGCAGGCTCGGCGCGCTGCTCGACCCGGCCGCCGACCGGCTCTACATCCTGGCCACCCTGGTGGCGTTCGTCGTGCGCGACATCGTGCCCTGGTGGGTGGCGGCGGTGCTGGTCGCCCGCGAGCTGGCCGTCGGGGCCTGCCTGCCCGTGCTCCGGGCCCGCGGCTACGGCCCCTTCGAAGTGAACTACCTCGGCAAAGCGGCCACCTTCAACCTGCTCTACGCGTTCCCCATGCTCCTGCTCGCCCAGGGCTCCTCCACCGCCGCGCAGATCGCGCGCCCCGTGGCCTACGGGTTCATGGTGTGGGGCGGGGCCTTGTACCTGTGGTCGGGCGTGCTGTACGTCTACCAGTTCACCCTCGCGATGCGGCGACGGCCGGGTGTCGCGCCGGCCTGAACGCCGACGTGGGAAGATCCGGCAGCGAAGATCCACCGTCACTGAAGGAGCACACCGCGGTGATTCCCGAGGAGCTCAAGTACACCGAGGAACATGAGTGGGTGCTGCGCACAGGTGAGGACACCGTGCGCGTGGGCATCACCGACTACGCCCAGGAGCAGCTCGGCGACGTCGTCTTCGTCCAGCTCCCCGAGCTGGGCGAGCAGGTCGCGGCCGGTCAGACGCTGGGCGAGGTGGAGTCGACCAAGAGCGTCTCGGACATCTACGCGCCGCTCGCCGGTGAGGTCGTCGCGCGCAACGACTCGCTGGACCAGCAGCCCGACCTGGTGAACAGCGACCCGTACGGCGAGGGCTGGATGGTGGAGCTGCGGCTGGAGGACCCGACCGCGGTCGAGGACCTGCTCGACGCCGCCGCGTACCAGGAGCTGGTGGCACAGGGGTGACGTCGATCTTCAAGCGGCTCTTCGGTCGGTGGGGGAGCCGCCCCTCGGACAAGGGTTCGGGCACGATAAGTTCTAGCGGTCACGAAGGTTCCAGCAGCAGGAGGAGAGCTCAGGTGAGCACGAACGACGGGCCAGGCGTTCCGCCCGAGCAGTCCCCGGAGCGGACCTCCGTTTTCCGGGCCGACTTCCTCGCCGAGGTCGAGGGCGCGGAAGCGCCCGCCCAGGAGCCGGCCGTCGCGGGCGTCGACGCCCTGCCCGCCGGCTCGGCGCTGCTCGTGGTCAAGCGGGGCCCCAACGCGGGTTCGAGGTTCCTGCTGGACCGCGACACCACCAGCGCGGGGCGGCACCCGGACAGCGACATCTTCCTCGACGACGTGACGGTCTCCCGTCGCCACGCGGAGTTCCGCCGCGAAGGCGGCGAGTTCGTGGTCATCGACGTGGGCAGCCTCAACGGCACCTACGTCAACCGCGAGCCCGTCGACCAGGCGGTGCTGGCCAACGGCGACGAGGTGCAGATCGGCAAGTTCCGCCTGGTGTTCCTGACCGGTCCGGGCGCCGGGGGCCAGGGGGCCTGAGCGATGGGGCTCCGGTGACGGCGGCCGGGCGGCCACGCGGCGGGTCGAGCATCGGGGCGGTGCTGGCGCTGTTGCGTCCCGACTTCCCCGACGTCACCATCTCCAAGATCCGGTTCCTGGAGTCGGAGGGGTTGGTCCGCCCGGCGCGCACGGCGTCGGGCTACCGGCAGTTCACGACCGCGGACGTGGACCGCCTGCGGTACATCCTGGCCGCCCAGCGGGACCGGTACCTGCCGCTGAAGGTCATCAGGGAGCAGTTGGACGCCGCCGACCAGGGCGGCGGCGTGAAGGCGACGAGGGTGACCGACCCCGGTCCGGCGGCCGGGCACCGGGTCACCCGCGAGGAGTTGCTGGCGCGGGCCGGCATCGAGCCGGGCGCGCTGGCGGACCTGGAGCAGCACGGCCTGGTCAGGGCCGGCGCGGGCGGGTTCTACGACCACGACGCGGTGCAGATCGCCGCGACCGCGCGGGCCATGGCAGAGCACGGGTTGGAAGCGCGTCACCTGCGGCCGTTCCGGGTCGCCGCCGACCGCGAGGTCGGGTTGGTGGAACAGGCGGCCGGCGCGGCGTCCCGGCAGCGCGACCGGGCCGAGGTCGTCCGCGAATTGGCGGCGCTGTCCGTAACGCTGCACACACTCTTGGTGAAGGTGGGCTTGCGTGATGTGGCGGGTAAACCGGTTTCGCCGAGGTGAAGGCGTGTCCGCATCGTGATGCGCGAGGGGCGGGCGGTTGCGCAGAGGGCCCGCTTGGCGGGTAGCGTCGAAAGAGTACGTGGGGGATCCTCGTTGGTAGCGGGGACGCCAGAATTTCAGCGCGCTGAGGGAGGCGAGACCCGATGAGCGAAATGCGCGTCGTCGGCGTGCGGGTGGAACTGCCCGCCAACCAGCCGATCCTGCTGCTGCGCGAAACCGAGGGCGAACGGTACCTGCCGATCTGGATCGGATCGGTCGAGGCCACGGCGATCGCGTTGGAGCAGCAAGGTGTCCGTCCTGCCCGGCCGTTGACGCACGACCTGCTCAAGGACGTCATCGGAGCCCTCGGCCGGCAGTTGGAGCAGGTGCGGATCACGGACTTGCAGGAGGGCACGTACTTCGCGGAGCTGGTGTTCGACGGCGACATCCGGGTGTCGGCGAGGCCGAGCGACTCGGTGGCGCTGGCGCTGCGGATCGGCGTGCCGATCCACGCGGAGGAGTCGGTGCTCGCGGAGGCCGGGTTGATCATCCCGGACGAGCAGGAGGACGAGGTCGAGAAGTTCCGCGAGTTCCTCGACTCCGTTTCGCCCGAGGACTTCCGCGGGGCGGACACGTAGGTCTTCCTCGAGGGTCTTCCGCGGGAGTCTTCTGCGGGGCGGACACGGAGGTCGTGGGTTCCGGCTCGGCGGCACGGCCGGGCCGGACCGGCGTGGTTCGGCCGCTCCGACGGCACCGCTTGGCACCTCTGGCGCGCTGCGTGCTCGGCTCGGATCCCGCGTGCGGCTCGGCGCGGCGGCTGAACCCGGCTCGGCTCCCGCCGGGCTTGCTGCGGCGGCTGAACCAGGATCGATCCGCCCGCCAGGTCTCCGCCGGATCACGTCGGCCGCCGGCCCGACCCGGGTCGAGGGAGCCGACTGTTCGCTCGGCCGCTCCCGTCGCGCCGCTCCCACCACCTCGCCGCGCTGCCTCGCCTTGCCCGGCCGCTTCACCGCGCCTTGCCGCGTAGCCCTCGCCGCGTTCCACCACCCCGCCTGACCGGGTCGCCGCGTCACCGGGTCGTCGCCTGACCGGGCCGCCGGTCGTGCTCGCGCAGGGGTACCCGCCCGGGGGAACCCCGTTTTCGATCCTGCCGGCACACACCGACAATTCCGGCCGACCGGGCGCGGACGAGCGGGTCGGGTGCCTGACCCGGCACGACACCTGCGAAGGGCCGGAACGTCGGCCGCGCGCCGTGGACGGCCCTCCGCAAGCGTGTGCGGTGAGTTGTGGATCAACCCCGCGTGCCACCTACGGGTGTCACGTGTCCGGGTTACACAACGTCAACCTTGCTCGGCTAAACGATCACTAAACGTCATCCGAATGGCTTACGCCAAGCGACTCTCTCAACCTCTACCTCACGTTGAGGTCAGACACGCCCCGCGCGTCGCGTTGACCTGCCCCCTAGGCGGTCTTACCGTCGAACTCAGGTGAATTGCCACGGTGTTGTTTCCCGACACCGCGGCGGCTTCACGTTGGTCGCCGGTCGTCGTGGCCGGACCGAGGGGAGGCAGGCGTGGTCGAGGAAGCGCCCATCCGGGCCGGATCCGGCGAACAGGGTGAGCTGTTCCCGGACTCCTCGCTGCCGGACGAACTGGTCGGGTACCGCGGCCCCGCCGCGTGCCAGATCGCGGGCATCACCTACCGCCAGCTGGACTACTGGGCGCGCACGGGCCTGGTCAACCCGACGATAAGGAGCGCTCACGGCTCCGGCAGCCAGCGGCTCTACTCGTTCAAGGACATCCTGGTCCTCAAGGTCGTCAAACGGCTCCTGGACACCGGCGTCTCGTTGCAGAACATCCGGGTCGCGGTCGACCACCTGCGCCGCCGCGGCGTGCAGGACCTGGCCCGGATCACGTTGTTCAGCGACGGCACCACGGTCTACGAGTGCACCTCCCCGGAGGAGGTGGTCGACCTGCTCCAGGGCGGCCAGGGGGTGTTCGGCATCGCGGTCAGCGGCGCGATGCGGGAGATCAGCGGCACGATCCACGACTTCCCCGCCGAACGCGCGGACGGCGCGGAGATCGTGGAGGCGGCCGACGACGAGCTGTCCCGCCGCCGTCGCACCCGGGCCATCGGCTGACCCGGCGAGGCCCGGCGGCAACTGAGATCCACGTCGCGCCGGCGGTTCCGAGGGCGTCCCCGCCGGGTACCATTCGCGCGTAGTCGCTTTATCCCGCGCGGGAGAGTCCGAGCCAGTCTCGGCGCCGAAGGAGCAAATCCTCCCCGGAACCTCTCAGGCGCAAGGACCGTGCGGGTGAGACGCCTCTGGAAAGCGGGTCGGCAGCACGCCGACCCCGCCGACGGTGCAAGCCCGGCCTCCGGGTGAAGCTCTCAGGCGCCCGACGTCGGGCAGAAGACAGAGGGGGAGGGCAACGGCAGGAGTCTGTCCGGAGCCCTGGAGGCCAGCACCGATGACGCAGGACCGCATCCCCCTCGCCGCACTCGAGCACGGCACCCCGTTCGCCGACCGGCACGTGGGCCCGCGGCCCGCCGAGCTGGCCCGCATCCTCGACGTCATCGGGGTCGGGTCGCTGGAGGAGCTGGCGCAGCGCGCCGTCCCCGAGTCGATCCGCGAGCGCGACCTGGCGCTCGACCTGCCCGAGCCCGCCACGGAGACCGAGGCGCTGGCCGAGCTGCGCGCCCTCGCCGCGCGGAACCGCCCGATGACGCAGATGATCGGCCTGGGCTACTACAACACCACGACGCCGCCGGTCATCCTCCGCAACGTGCTGGAGAACCCCGCCTGGTACACCGCGTACACGCCGTACCAGCCGGAGATCTCCCAGGGCCGCCTCGAAGCGCTGCTGAACTTCCAGACCATGGTCGCCGACCTGACCGGCCTGCCGCTGGCCAACGCCTCGATGCTGGACGAGTCCACCGCCGCGGCCGAGGCGATGACGCTGGTCCGCCGCGCCGGCCGGTCGAAGTCGGCCAGGTTCGTGGTGGACGCCGACACGCTGCCGCAGACGCTGGCCGTGATCGAGACCCGCGCCGAGCCGCTGGGCATCGAGGTGGTGACCGCCGACCTGTCGCAGGGCCTCGAAGGGCTCGGCCTGGGCGGCGACTTCTTCGGCGTGCTGCTGTCCTACCCCGGCGCGTCCGGCGTGGTCCGCGACCACGCGGGCGTCATCGAGGAGGTGCACCGGGCCGGCGCGCAGGTCGTGGTGGCGGCCGACCTGCTGTCGCTGGCGCTGCTGCGCCCGCCCGGCGAGATCGGCGCGGACGTGGTCGTGGGCACCACCCAGCGGTTCGGCGTGCCGATGGGCTTCGGCGGGCCGCACGCCGGGTACATGGCCGTGCGGCAGGGCCTGGAGCGGCAGCTCCCGGGCCGGCTCGTCGGCGTGTCCGTCGACGCGGACGGCTCCGTCGCCTACCGCCTCGCCCTCCAGACGCGCGAGCAGCACATCCGCCGGGAGAAGGCCACCAGCAACATCTGCACCGCCCAGGTGCTGCTCGCCGTGATCGCGTCGATGTACGCGGTGTACCACGGCCCGGAAGGGCTGAAGGACATCGCGACCCGCGCGCACCGGATGGCGACCGTGCTGGCCGCCGGCCTGCTGGAGGGCGGCGTCGAGGTCGTGCACGGCGAGTTCTTCGACACCGTGCGGGCGCGCGTGGAGGGCCGCGCGGCCGAGGTCGTCGCCGCCGCGCGGGACCTGGGCGTGAACCTGTGGCAGGTGGACGCGGACGTGGTGTCGATCGCGTGCGACGAGACGACCACGCGCGAGCACCTGGGGCTCGTGTGGAAGGCGTTCGGCGTGACCGTCGCCGACGTGGACGGCCTGGACGCCGACACCGCCGACGGCATCCCCGCCGACCTGCGCCGCACCAGCGACTACCTGACGCACCCGGTGTTCCACGCGCACCGCTCCGAGACCGCGCTGCTGCGCTACCTGCGGGCGTTGTCGGACAAGGACGTCGCGCTGGACCGCAGCATGATCCCGCTGGGCTCGTGCACGATGAAGCTCAACGCCACGGCCGAGATGGAGGCGATCACCTGGCCGGAGTTCGCCGACCTGCACCCGTTCGCGCCCGCGTCGGACGCCGAGGGCCTCCTGGGCATCGTCGGCGACCTGGAGCGGTGGCTGGCCGAGGTCACCGGGTACGACGCGGTGTCGTTGCAGCCCAACGCGGGCAGCCAGGGCGAGTTCGCGGGCCTGCTGGCGATCCGCGCCTACCACCGCGCCAACGGCGACGACCACCGCGACGTGTGCCTGATCCCGTCCAGCGCCCACGGCACCAACGCCGCGTCCGCCGTGATGGCCGGGATGCGGGTCGTGGTCGTCAAGTGCGACGACCGCGGCAACGTGGACGTCGGGCACCTGCGCGAGACGGTCGAGGCGCACCGCGACGACCTCGCCGCGATCATGATCACCTACCCGTCCACGCACGGCGTGTACGAGGACACCGTGCGCGAGGTGTGCGGGCTGGTGCACGACGCGGGCGGCCAGGTGTACGTGGACGGCGCGAACCTCAACGCGCTGATCGGGCTGGCGCGGTACGGCAAGTTCGGGTCGGACGTGTCGCACCTGAACCTGCACAAGACGTTCTGCATCCCGCACGGCGGCGGCGGTCCGGGCGTCGGGCCGATCGGCGTGCGGTCGCACCTGGCCCCGTTCCTGCCGAACCACCCGTTGCAGCCGGCGGCCGGTCCGGCGACCGGTGTCGGCCCGATCAGCGCCGCGCCGTGGGGCTCGGCGTCGATCCTGCCGATCTCGTGGGCCTACGTGCGGATGATGGGCGCGGACGGCCTGCGGCGGGCGACGCTGACCGCGGTGGCGGCGGCGAACTACGTGGCCCGGCGGCTGGACGAGCACTTCCCGGTGCTCTACACCGGCGAGGGCGGGTTCGTGGCCCACGAGTGCATCCTCGACCTGCGGCCGATCACCAAGGCGACCGGCGTGACCGTGGACGACGTGGCGAAGCGGCTGGCCGACTACGGGCTGCACGCGCCGACCATGTCGTTCCCGGTGGCGGGCACGCTCATGGTGGAGCCCACGGAGAGCGAGGACCTGGGCGAGATCGACCGGTTCATCGACGCCATGATCGCGATCCGGCACGAGATCGACCGCGTCGGCTCGGGCGAGTGGCCGGTGGACGACAACCCGCTGCGCAACGCGCCGCACACGGCGGCGTCGATCGCGGCCGAGTGGGACCACCCGTACAGCCGCGAGGTGGCGGTGTTCCCGGCGGGCACGTCCGCGCCGAAGATCTGGCCGCCCGTGCGCCGCATCGACGGCGCGAAGGGCGACCGGAACCTGGTCTGCTCCTGCCCGCCGGTCTCGGCCTACGGCGGCTGACCGATCGACCCGCGAACCCCGGTCGCCCTCGGGCGGCCGGGGTTCCGCGCGTCCGGCGGGCCTTCAGCCGATCCGGTGGTCCAGCTCGAACCGGCCCGGCTCGCCCTGCGGCCACGTGACGCGGCCCGTGCCGGTGAGGCCCGCGAGATCGCCGGACGCGGAGACCACGGTGACGGTGGAATCCGCCACGCCGCCGCGGAAGCCGCCCACGTGGTGCAGGACGAAGCTGCCCGCCCGGCCGTTCAGGGCGCCCGTGACGACCTCGTAGCCCGTGGTGGAGCAGGAGTCGTCGTCCGCGTAGGACATGACGAAGCGCAGGTCCCCCACGCCTTCCAGGTCGCCGGTGTACGTGGTGGTCATGCCGCCCACCGTCTGCTTCGGGCCGGTGACCTCGTCGTAGCGCTTGCCGTCCCAGGTGTGCTCGTCCCAGCTGTTCATGGTCGCGTTGGCGCGTGCGGTGCTCATGGCGGCCAGCCTGCCGGGCATACCTGACACCTGCTGTCAGGATGGTGGCATGCGCGCCGGCCGATTGCTGTCCCTGCTGCTCCTGCTCCAGTCGCGGGGCCGGATGACCGCGCAGGAGCTGGCCGACGAGCTGGAGGTCTCCGTCCGCACGGTGTACCGCGACGTCGAGGCCCTCGGCTCGGCCGGCGTCCCCGTCTACGCCGACCGGGGCCCGGCGGGCGGCTACCGGCTGGTCGACGGCTACCGCACCCGGCTGACCGGGCTGACCACCGAGGAGGCCGACTCGCTGTTCCTGGCGGGCATGCCGGGACCGGCGGCCGAGCTGGGGCTCGGCGCGGTGGTGGCCGCGGCGCAGCTCAAGGTGCTCGCGGCGTTGCCGCCGGAACTGCGGTCGCGGGCCGCGCGCGTGCGGGAGAGGTTCCACCTCGACGCGCCCGGCTGGTTCCGGGGCGGCGAGGGCACGCCGCACGTGGCCGCGATCGCGGACGCGGTGTGGCAGCAGCGCCGGCTGCGGATCCGGTACGTGCGGTGGGCGCAGGTCGAGGTGGAGCGGACGGTGGACCCGCTCGGGCTCGTGCTCAAGGCCGGCACCTGGTACCTCGTGGCCCGCACGGGGACCGGACCCGGACCCGCCGACGGCGGGCGCGCGGACGACCTGCGCACGTACCGGATCTCCCGGGTGCTGGAGCTGACCGCGCTGGACGAGTCGTTCGAGCGGCCCGGGGGGTTCGACCTGGCGGAGTTCTGGGCGGGCTGGTCGGAGCGGTTCGAGCGGCGGCTCTACCCGATGCGGGTGACGGTCCGGATGACGCCGGACGGGCTGCGCGGCGCCCGGGTGCTGCTCGGCCTGGCCGCCGCCCGCGAGCTGCGGGACGTCGAGCCGGAGGGGGAGTGGACGACCGTGCGGGTGCCGGTCGAGTCGCTGGAGCACGCCGCCGTGGACCTGCTCCGCCTCGGTCCCGAGGTGGACGTGGTCGAGCCGCCGGAGCTGCGCGAACGCGTGATCGCCCGGATCGCCGCGATGGCCGCCGTCTACGGCCGGTGACCGGGCGGGGGGAGACGCCCCGGTGGCCCGCGAGCGCCTCCCCGTGCCGCGGACCGCTACCGCTCGAACGCGGTCGCGCCGCTGTAGTTGCAGATGGACGGGGCCATCACCTCGGCCGGGCTGCCCCAGCCCGCGCACTGGTACGAGGAGTGGCCGTACCAGTTGTGGCCGAACTCGTGCGCGGCCAGCAGGGCGTCGTCGTTCACGCCGCCCATGTAGAGCGCGATCCGCTGGCCCGCGCCCCAGTTGCAGCCCACCACCCGGCTGCCGCCGCCGCAGTCGGTGATGTAGCCGTTGCGGCACTCGACCGGGGTGCCGCTGGAGCTGCTCTCGGTCAGACCGCTCCACGCCCGCGCGCCGGCGCGGATGGCCGACGCGTACGGCGAGCAGGAGCTGAGGATCCGGTAGGTCCGGGCGTTGGGCACGGGCCAGGCCGCCGCCGTGGGCGGCGAGGCCAGCGCCGCGGGCGCCGCGGCCAATTCCACGACACTGGTGGCGTGCCCGTCGCCGGCGAACGCGCTCTGCGAATTCGGCGCGACCAGGACGGCGAGCACGAGCGCCAGCAGGGCAGGCGCCAGGAACACTTTCCTCACGGTGTTCGTCCTTTCGTGGGCAGGGAACTCGACGTGTGCAGGGACGTCGAAGCACCCGAAGTTACGAGCCCGTCGGACCCCGATCAACCGGTTCGAAAGGCAATTGACCGGCGCGGAACGATCAGTGTTGCGGCAGAGGCCAGGAAAAACCGGACTCCCGGAAGATCGGAAATAAATCGGGTGTGAATTTAACAGGTCGAATGGACGCGGTGGTGTCCTTCGTTCGGCGCGTTTCGGCGCGCCGCCGCCACGCGCCGCAGCCGTCACGACCGGGGCGCGGGCCGCCGCCGGGCGGCCTGCCGCCGTTCGGGTGCCGGGTCGGGGCGGACCGGTCGCGGTGGGCAGCCGAGGGAACCTCGGATCCGGCCGGTGCGCCGGTCGGGGCGGGCGAGCGGCGGCCGGCGGGACACCGGGATCCGGCCGAGCGGTGCGGTCGGCGCGCCGACGGCGGCGGCCGGGGCGGAGCGGCTAGTCGGCCGACAGGAGTTGGCCGAGGGCGGCGTCCACGCCGCGACCGTCCGCGACCACCGACAGCGTGCCGCCGGTCGAGCGGGCCAGTTCGGACAGCGGCTCGCGTTCCGGGTCCGGGCCGAGCGCGATCACGCTGATCGCGATGTCCTTGCCCGGCTGCCTGGCCGAGGCCAGCGCCGCGGTCAGCTCCCCGAACGTGAGGCCGCCGTCGTTCACGCCGTCGGTCAGCACCACGATCCGGTTGCGCTTGCCCTCCTGGTAGTCGGCCAGCATCCGCTCGTACAGCGCGAGCACGCTGGTGTAGAGCTGGGTCGCGCTGCGCGGTTCCAACCGCGCCACGCCGTCCAGCAGCGCCTGCCGCTGGGTCGCGACCGGGCCGGTGGCCACGAGCTGCCGGTACGGCTTGTCCCCGTCGAGCTGCCGGGAGAACTCCCACAGCCCCAGCGACCCGGACACCGACCGGTTGACCTGCCCGGACAGCGCCTGCTTGACCCAGTCCATCCGGCTGCGGCCGTCGCCGCCGGCTTCCTCCATCGACTTGGACGTGTCCACCAGCACGGTGACGACCTGGCCGCCGTCCGCGGTGGCCCACGCGGCGGAGATCTGCTGGGCGGTGTTGGCGTCGGCGGGCGTGAGGGTGTCGGTGACGGCGGCCCAGCGGATGCCCGGCGACGGCTTCGGACGCTCGGTCGTGGCCTCGACGCGCAGGCCCGCGGCGGCCAGGATCTTCTGCTGGTCGGGCTCGCGCAGGAACTCCCGGAACGCCTGCGCCGCGCGCACCTGCGCCTCGCCGACCCAGTCGCCCGCCAGCGGCACGAACGGGAAGTCGGCGATCGGCGTCGGCCCGCCCGCCGCCACCCCGTACAGCGGCTGCGACGGCGGCGTGCCGGTGTCCTTGCCGGTGTTGTGCCGGTACAGGTCCACCTCGAACACCGGCACCGCGCTGAACCCGGCCGCGTTCACCGCGGTGTCGTCGCCGAGCAGCTTCATCGCCTCCCACGTGCTCGCGGGGGTCTGCTCGGGCCGGGACGCCGCCAGCGCGCTCATCGTGCTCTTGACCGGGTCGAGCGCCAGCATCTCGGTCGTGACCGGGCCCTTGCCCTCGGGGCTCGCGCCCGCCAGCGCGGACTGCACGGCCATCGCGGTGGCCGTGTTCGTCGCCGGGTCCGGCATGGCGACGGTGAACCGGCCCCACTCGGGGTGCCCGAACCGGCCCCAGCCGTCCGCCGCGCCGGTCAGTTCGGGCAGGTCGGTCCACCGGAACCCGGAGCCGGACTGCACCGCCTGCGCCGGCTCCCGGGGCAGCGCGAGCAGCACGGGGCTCGCCGCGATCGACTCCGGCGCGGCCCCGAGCAGGGTGGCGTTCTGCGCGGTCAGCCGGTTGGCCCACAGCATCGAGTCGGTGACCCACGCGTGCGGGCGCTCGCCGAGCTTCCCGGCGTCCCAGCCCTGGGTCAGGCCCTGCAGCACGACCTCGGAGTCGATGGACTGGACCTCGACCTGGATGCAGTGGTCGTAGACCACGGGCCGCTGCTCGCTCCACGCCTCGGCGACCTGCTTGACCGCCTCGGCGACACTGGGCGTCGACGCGATCCGCAGCAGCGCGTCGCCCTCGTTGCAGTCGCCCGCCTGGGCGGCCGCGCGGCGTTCCACGATCCCGCCGACCCAGGTCCAGCCGACCCACCCGAGCGCCACGAGGACCACCAGGCCGACGATGGCCACCGGCCATTTGGCGATGCCGCGCCGCACCTTCGTCCGCAGCGCGCGGTGTCGAGACATCGTCTTCCTCTCAGCGTCCGACCGAACACGGCTGGCGAATCCCGACCGGCGTCAAACTAACAGGTGACACCTGGTGCGGGGGTGAAGTCACGCCAGGTCATCGAGTGGTGACGGGAACCGCCGAGAGCACGCGGAGCAGGTCGATCAGCCGCGCCCTCAGCGGCGCGGCGGCCTCGGCGAACGCGCTCTGCTGCCGCACGTACTCGGCCCGGCCTTCGGGGGTCTCGATCGGCACCGGCCCGTAGCCGAGCCCGGCCAGGTCGTACGGGCTGGCCCGCATGTCCAGCTCGCGGATGCGCACGGTCAGCTCGAAGCAGTCCGCGACCAGCTCCGACGGCGTGGCCGGGTCGAGCTTGTAGGCCCACTTGAACAGGTCCATGTTCGCGTGCAGGCAGCCGGGCTGCTCCAGCTCGACCTGCGTCTCCCGGGTCGGCTGGAGCGCGTTGCGCGGCCGGGCGTCGGGGGTGAAGAAGCGGAACGCGTCGAAGTGCCCGCACTGCACCCGCTGCGACTCCACCACCCGGTCGGTGCCCTCGCTGCCCAGCCGCAGCGGCCACGCGTTGTGCCGCACCTGGTCCGGCCGCTGCCGGTAGACCATCGCCCACTCGTGCAGGCCGAAGCAGCCCAGGCGGGGAGCCCGGCCGGCGGTCGCGGTGAGCAGCCGGCCCGCGAACGCGATCGTGTTGGCGCGTTCCCGGGCGAACGCCTCGACGTCCAGCGTCACGCCGTCCGGGGTGCGCCGGTACAGCGGCCACCGCAGGTAGGCGTCCGCCGCGTCGCCCTCCAGGACCACGCCCGGACCGGGGTGCCAGCGCTCCAGCCGCGACGGGCGGTGCGAGTAGTACGAGAACAGGAAGTCCATCACCGGGTGCTTGCGGCCCGCGGCCTTGCGCTCGTGGTGCGGGCCGGTCCACCGCCGCACCCGCTCGGCGTGCGCGTCCCGGCGCGCGGTCCACTCCGCTTCGGACAGCACGACCCCCACGTCACCAGGGTACTTCGGGCCGGCCGGCGACCCGCGCGAGGTCCGCGGGTTGAGCCCTCGCTAAATCGTGTGGCCGTGCCGGGTCTTCTTGGCAGGGTGGCGGTCATGTCCAGGGGGTGGGTGCGGCTGCAGGCCGTCGCGGTGTCGGGTTCGGTGGCCGAGGGGCTGATGTTGGCGGTGTTGCCGTGGATCGCGGCGGCGATCACCTCGGACCCGAGGCAGCTGTCGCTGGTCAACGTGGTGGGCCAGGCGCCGTGGCTGTTGTTCTCGCTGTTCGCGGGCGTGCTGATCGACCGGGTGCGGCGCAGCGCGGTGCTCGCGTCGGCCTACGCGGTGCAGGCGTGCGCGGCGCTGGCGCTCGCCGTGGCGGGCGTGGCGGACGCGCTGAGCCTGCCGTTGCTGCTGGTGGTGGCGTTCGTCGTGACGTCGGCGCAGGTGCTCGGGGACGGGGCGAGCGGCGCGCTCGTGCCGGAGGTGGTGGAGCCGGCCCGGTTGGCGACGGCGAACACGCGGCTGATGGTGATCGACCGCGGGGTGGTGCAGTTCGCGGTGCCGCCGGCGGCCGGGTTCCTGGTCGCGTTCGGCCTCGGCACGCCCGCGTGGGTGGCGTTCGGGGCCGCGGTGGTGGCGCTCGTGCTGGTGCGGGGGCTGCGGTCGGCTCCGGCGACGCCGTCGGCCAAGCACCCGCTGCGCGACATCGGCGAAGGGCTGCGGTTCCTGGTCGGGACGCGGCTGCTGCTGGCGATCACGGTCTCGGTGGCGCTCGGGTCGTTCGCGGCGAGCGCCACGATGGCGATGTTCGTGCTGTACGCGAAGGAGCTGCTGGGGCTGGGCTCGGTCGGGTACGGCGTGATGCTCGCGGTGATGGCGGCCGGGTGGGTGGTGTCGTCGCTGTTCGTCGGGCGGGTGGTGGACCGGCTCGGCTACGCGTGGTCGATGCGGCTGGCGCAGGTCGGGATGGTGGTCGGGCTCGCGCTGATCGCCGTGCTGCCGCCGTGGGCGTGGGCGATCGGGGTGGTGATGTTCGCCGAGTCCGCGATCGTGATGGTGTGGAACGTGTGCTCGCAGTCGAGCCGCCAGCGCTTCACCCCGCCCGCGCTGCTCGGCCGGGTGCTGACGAGCCACCGGGCGCTGGCCTGGGGCCTGACGCCGCTGGGCGCGCTGGCCGGCGGCTTCGTGGCCGCCGGGTTCGGGCTGCGGGCGGTGTGGGTGATGGGCGCGCTCGTGCAGGTCGGGGCGCTGGTCACGTCGTGGCGCTACCTCTCGCCGCGCGCGTTCCGCGAGGCGGAACTGGTCGCGGCGGGCCGCTGACGAGGGGCGAGGGTGGGTGCTCGGCGGGCGCACGGGTGGGGCGGGCGGACACCGGTTCGTGCCGGACCCGGGCCGGCGGGCCGCTGACGGGCGTGCGGTTCGGGCCGCGGGCTGTCGAGCCGCCGACGGGTGCCGGCCCGAGCCGGTGACCGGTCCGGTTCGTGCCGAACCGGGGCCGGCCCGCCGGACGCCCTCAGAGCGGGGGGATCAGGCCGGGGAACTTGCGGGCGCCCGCGCAGTGCGGGCACTCGCGGCCGTTGTCGACGGTGCGCGGCGTGCCGCCGATCACGGCCGAGGTCGGGTTGGCGATGAACCCCGCGCCGCCGCACAGGTGGCAGATGGTGCGCGGCTCGGAGGTCACGCCGAACAGGTCGTCCTCGTCCTCTTCGTCATCGTCGTCGAAGCCGTCCTCGTCCTCGTCCGGGTCGAAGTCGTCCTCGTCGTCATCCTCGCGCGGCTCCACGTGACCAACCGTAGTCGGGTGGGACCGGCGGCGCGTCGCCGGCCGGTCCCACCCCCCGCCTCAGGGCTGCTGCCCCGCCTGGTCCACCACGGCCTGCTCGACGATCGCGTGGAAGTTCGTGCCGAGCAGCTCGTAGGTCTCCGCGTCGAACACGATCACCACCGGCTTCGCCTCGGGCGACGACCCCGCCGGCACCGGCCACGTGATGCCCACCCCGGCCCGGCCCGCCGCGTCCCGCGCGTCCGGCACCACGGACAACCCGGGCACCCGGGCCGCCGCCTCGTACAGCGCGGCCCTCGACGCCGGCGGCAGGAGGTCCTCGTTGATCAGCGCCAGCACGTCCTTGCCGCGCGCGTTGACGCTGCCCGGCTCGCCGCCGGCGTTCGCGTCGAGGTAGGCCAGCATGCCGTCCACGTCGGTGGGGAGGTCGGAGCGGTAGGCGGGCCTCGGCTCGCACGGCTCGGTGACGCCGGGCAGCGGGTCGGGGCCCTTGTGGACGGCCATCCGCCCGTCCCGGCAGCCGGGCATCGGCGTGGTCGTGCCGTCGCCGTGGTTCAGCAGCCCGTCCCGGGTGCCGTCGACCGACAGCCAGATCTCCCGCTCCGCCGTGCCGTCCCCGGTGCTGCGGGTGTAGACGAACTGGTCGGGCCGGGGCGCGGCGGCCGGGTCCGCGCGGGCCGCCTCGGCGGCGAAGGCCAGCAGCCGCACCGAGTCCGTCACCGGCCGGACGTTGTCCTCCGACGGGCCGGCGGACGTGGCCGCGGCCTGGCCGCCCGGTGTCGTTTCACCGGACGGGAACAGCGTGACCGCCGCGGCCACGGCCGCCGCCAGGCCGATCGCCGCCGCGCCGGCCGGCACGTGCCGGGACCGGCCCCGGCGCGGTCGCCCCGCGCCCCGCGCCGCGACCCCGGCGAGGAACGCCGCCCGCGCGGGGGCCAGCGCCGCCTCGTCCGGCAACGGCGTCCCGTCACCCAGTTCGCGCACCAACCGCAGCTCATCCATGGTTCAGCAACTCCTCGACCTCGGTGGGGTTCTGCCCGCCCAGCGCCTGCCTGACCTGGCGACGGGCCCGGTGCAGCCGGGACCGCACCGTGCCGACCGGGATCGCCAACGCGGCGGCGACCTCCTCGTAGCTCAGGTCCTCCCACGCGACCAGCAGCAGCACGTCGCGGTCCCCGGCGGACAGCGCGCCCAGCGCGCCGGTCAGCGACGACCGCAGCGCGCCCGCGGTCACCTCGGCGGCGACGCGGTCCGCGTGGTCCTGCTCGACCGGGTCGCCGCCGGTCGCGCGGTAGCGGCGGGCCTCCTGCCTGCGGTGCTGCCCGACGAGGTTGGTCGCGATGCCGTACAGCCACGGCCGCGCCCCCGGCCGGGTCCGGTCGTAGCGCTCCCGCTTGTCGAACGCGGTGAGGAACGTCTCGGCGACGAGGTCGTCCGCGACCTGGTCGCCGAGCCTGCGCGCGAGGTAGCGCCGGATGTGCGGCGCGTGCCGGTCGAAGAGCGCCGCGAACTCGTCCGGCCGGCGGCGCGACCGTTCGATGATCTCGGCGTCGGTGGGTGGTGTCATGGTGGCCTTTCGGGCTGGTCCCGTGGCGGGCGGTCACCTGTTCTCCGCCGCCGGGCCGGATCGGGTTCACGGTGTGAGCGGAAGTTGACCGGTGTGTGAGAGGCCCCCGATAGCAAGGAGATCCACACAGCATCAGGGGGAACAAGTGGACAAGGTGAACGCGGTGCCGCGCCGGCGTCCCGTCGGCGCGGTCGAGAGCCGGATCCTCACCACGCCGGTGGGGCTGGCGTTCCCGCGGGACGTCACGTTCGAGACCTGGGAGCAGGCGGGGCAGCGGATCGCGCGCATCGCCAGCTCGTCGGCGTGGTACCTCGGCGACTGGCTGGTCTTCGGCCAGGACAAGTACACCGACCGCTACCGTCGGGCGGTCGAGGCGGTGGGGCTCGACTACCAGACGCTGCGCAACTACGCGTGGATCGCGCGCAAGTTCGACCCCTCCCGCCGCCGCCGCGGCCTGCCGTTCCAGCACCACGCCGAGGTCGCCGCGCTGCCGCCGGCCGAGCAGGACCGGTGGCTCGACCGGGCCGAGCGCGAGGGCTGGTCCCGCACTGTGCTGCGGCGGGCCCTGCGGGACAGCCGCCACCCCGGCTCGAAGCCGCTGCGCGCGGTGATGCCGCGGGTCAGCGCGGCCGGCGAGGCGGTGGACCGGTGGCGGCGGGCCGCGATGGCCGCCGACACCGACTTCGAGGCGTGGGTCGTGGCCGCCCTCGACCGCGCCGCGGACCGCGACCTGGAGCTGGTCAGCGTGCCCCCGCTGGAGGAGCCGCCGGCGGCGCGGGAGGTCCTGGAGCTGCCCGCGGTGCGGCCCGCGTCCTGACCGGTCGGGCGGTGGTGCGGACGTCCGCACCACCGCCCGTCACAGCTCGCGGCGCACGTGCGTGCCGTCGCGGACGGTGCCGACGTACTCCTCGACCAGATCCTCCAACGCCACCACGCCCCGCACCACGCCGTCGGCCGACACGGCCTGTGCCAGGTGGCTCTGCGACCGCCGCAGCGTCGCCACCGCGTCGTCCAGGCTCGCCTCGGCCGGCACCCGCGGCAGGCCGCGCACCCGACCCGGCGGCACTCGCGTGGACGGGTCCGCGTCGGCGAGGTCCAGCACGTCCTTGACGTGCAGGTACCCGATCAGCCGGTCGCCCTCGCGGACCGGGAAGCGGGAGAAGCCGGTGGTCGACACCGCCGCCTCGACCTCCTCCATGGTGGGCCGCGCCGACACCGACGTGATCCGGTCCAGCGGCACGAGCACGTCGGCCACGGTCCGCTCCGCCGAGGACAGGGTCTGCGTGAGCCGCCGGTGCTCGGAGTCCTCCAGCAGCCCCTCCTGCCGCGACTGCCCGATCAGCAAGGCCAGTTCGTCCCGCGTGTACGCGGACTCCAGCTCCTCCCTCGGCGTCACGCCCACCAGCCTCAGCACCGCCGTGGACACCACGGTGAAGCCGCGCAGCAGCGGCGCGACCAGCCGGCAGAACCACAGGTGCGCGGGCACCAGCAGCAGCGCGGTCCGCTCGGGGCCGGCGATGGCCAGGTTCTTCGGCACCATCTCGCCCAGCACGGTGTGCAGCGCCACGACGATGATCAGCGCCAGCGCGAACGCCACGCCGTGCCGCACCGCGTCCGGGATGCCGACGCCGAGGAACGGGGCCTCCAGCATCGCCGCCACCGCGGGCTCGCCCAGCGCGCCCAGGCCCAGCGAGCACAGCGTGATGCCGAGCTGCGCGCCCGCGATCAGCAGCGGCAGCTCCCGGCCCGCCTTGATCACCGTGCGGGCCCGGCTGCTGCCCTGCTCGGCCAACGCCTCCAGCCGGTCCCGGCGGGCGGTGATGATCGCGAACTCCGCGCCGACGAAGAACGCGTTGCCCGCCAGCAGCAGCAGGATCGCGAGCACGCTCATCGCGACGACCCCAATCGGTCGGGCGTCGCCGGGTCCTCGACGCGGGCCACCCGCAGCTCCGCCACCCGGTGCCGGTCCATCTGCACCACGGTGATCCGCCAGTCGTCCACCCGGATCTCGTCGCCGGCGTCGGGGATGCGGCCCAGCCGGGCGAGCACCAGGCCCGCCACGGTCTCGTAGTCGCCCTCGGGCATCCGGAACCCGGTCGCCTCGGCGATCTCGTCGTCGCGCAGCAGCCCGGACACGAGCCACGCCTCGCCACCGAGCCGGCGCACCGGCGCGGTCTCCCGCCGGTCGTGCTCGTCGCGCACGTCGCCGACGATCTCCTCGACCACGTCCTCCAGCGTCACCAGGCCCGCCGTGCCGCCGTACTCGTCCACGACCAGCGCCGTCTGCAGGCCGGAGGCGCGCAGCCGGTCCAGCAGCGCGTCGCCCTCCAACGTCGCGGGCACCGTCTGCACCGGGCGGGTCAGCGCCGACAGCGGCGTGGTCGCCCGCTGCGACCTCGGCACCCCGAACGCCTGCTTGACGTGCACGATGCCGCGCACCTCGTCCAGGTCGCCGTGGTAGACCGGGAACCGGGAGAACCCCGTCTCGCGGGCCTTGGCCACCAGGTCCAGCACGGTCGCGTCGGCGCGCAGCGACTCGACCCGCACGCGCGGGGTCATCAGCTCCTCCGCCGTGCGGTCGCCGAACCGCAGCGAGCGGTCCAGCAGGGTCGCGGTGCCGGGGTCGATGGTGCCCTGCTCGGCGCTGGAGCGGATCAACGCGCCCAGCTCCTGCGGCGAGCGGGCCGACGCCAGCTCCTCGGCGGGCTCCACGCCCAGCCTGCGCACCAGCCAGTTCGCGGTGCCGTTCAGGGCGGTGATCAGCCACCGGAACACGGCGGAGAACCCGGCCTGCACGCCCGCGACCGCGCGGGCGGTCTCCAGCGGCCTGGCGATCGCCAGGTTCTTCGGCACCAGCTCGCCGAACACCATCGACAGCGCCGTGGCCAGCGCCAACGCGAACGTCAGCGCGATCGGCCCGGCCGCCGAGGCGGGCACGCCCACGCCGGTCAGCGCGGGGGAGATCAGCTCGGCGATGGCGGGCTCGGCGATGTAGCCGGTGATCAGCGTGGTGATCGTGATCGCGAGCTGGGAGCCGGAGAGCTGGAACGACAGCGACCGGTGCGCCTTCTCCACCGTCCGGGCCTTCGCGTCACCCACCTGGGCGACGTGGGACTCGATGGTGCTGCGCTCCAGCGCGGTGAGGGAGAACTCGGCGGCGACCGCGATGAACGTGCCGATGGTGAGCACCACCACGGCGGCGAGGCCGAGGACGCTGAGCAGGATGGTCATGGGGCCCACCCGGGGTGGGACTGGCGGGGCTGGCAGCCGGGTATCGGACCCGGCTCGGTACTGCCGCCCGGGGACTGCGCGTCGCGCACGGAAGTGATCACTCCTCGCGAGGGGTGGTCGAACGGTGTCCAGAGTAGAGCGTAACCGCCGGTCAGCGCAGTCCGGTACCGCTGGGCGAGGAAGTGCTCGCCCGCAGCACGACCTCCCCCGCCACCCGGACCGTGCGCGGTCCGGCGTCCACGTCGTCCAGCACCAGCCGGGCCGCGCGCTCGCCCATGTCCTCCAGCGGCAGCCGCACCGTGCTCAGCGCCGGCACCAGGTCGCGCAGGGTCGGGATGTCGTCGAACCCGGCCACCGAGACGTCCTCCGGCACCCGCAGGCCGCGTTCCCGCAGCGCCGCCATCGCGCCCATCGCCATCACGTCGTTCACGGCGAACACGCAGGTCGCGCCGGTGCGGGCGGCGACCAGGTCGGCCACCGCCGCGTAGCCGCCGTCCCGGGTGAAGTCGCTGGCGATGACGTGCGCGTCGGGCAGCGCCAGGCCCTCGTCGGCCAGGCCCGCCCTGAACCCGGCCAGCCGGTCGCGCGCCACCAAAAGGTCCGGCGGACCCGCCAGGACGGCGAACCGGCGGTGGCCGAGCGCGGCGAGCCGGCGGGCCAGCGCCCGCGCGCCGGACCGGTTCGCGGGCACCACGGTGTCCGTGCCGAGCTTGGCCTGGGAGACGCACGCCACCCGGCCGCCCTGCGCGGTGAACGCGGTGATCTCGTCGGCGAGCCGACGCGACGCCGCCCGGTCGGTGGTGCGGCTGCCCGCGATCACCACGGCCCGGGCCCGGTGCGCGCGCAGCGTGTTGACCAGGTCCACCTCGCGGCGCGGGTCGCGGCCGGTGGTGCCGAGCACCACGACCAGCCCGGCGTCCTCGGCGATCCTGGTCACACCGGCGGCGATGCTGGAGAAGTAGGGGTCGGCGATGTCGTGCACCACCAGGCCGACCAGCAGGCTCGAGTTGCGCGCGAGCGCCTGGGCCGAGGCGTTGGGCAGGTAGCCGAGCCCCCGCGCGGTGCCGATCACCCGGGCCCGCAGCTCCTCGCTGACCTGTCGGGTGCTGCCGTTGAGCACGCGCGACGCGGTCGCGAGCGACACGCCCGCGTGCTTCGCGACTTCCGCCAGCGTGACCTGCCGCGACGTCAACGCCGCCTCCTTCGCGCGTTCCTGGTCGGCCGAGACTAGCCGTCCGGGAGGTTGACGTCCGAGAGGAGCCGACCGTAGCGTGTTGGAAAGCGCTTTCCACATCACTTGAGCGGGGTGTTCGCATGGCGGTGCGCACGATCGGCGTCGCGTTGAACGGGGTCACGGGGCGGATGGGGTACCGGCAGCACCTCGTCCGGTCGATCCTGGCCATCCGGGACCGCGGCGGGGTCAGGGTCGGTGACGACGTGCTGGTCCCCGAGCCGTTGCTGGTCGGCCGCAACGCCGCCAAGCTGAAGGACGTCGCCGAGCGGCACGACCTGCCCCGCTGGACCACCGACCTCGACGCGGCGCTCGGCGACCCGGACGTGCAGGTCTACTTCGACGCGCAGGTGACGTCGGCGCACGTGGCGGCGCTCACCGCGGCCATCGACGCGGGCAAGCACGTCTACAGCGAGAAGCCGGTCGCGGCCACCCCGGAGGAGGTGCTGGAGCTGGCCCGGCGCGCCGACGCGGCGGGCGTGCGGCACGGCGTGGTGGCCGACAAGCTGTACCTGCCCGGCATCCGCAAGCTGAAGCGGCTGCTGGACGGCGGCTTCTTCGGCCGCGTGCTCTCGGTGCGCGGCGAGTTCGGCTACTGGGTGTTCGAGGGGGACTGGCAGGCCGCGCAACGGCCGTCGTGGAACTACCGCGCCGAGGACGGCGGCGGGATCGTCGTGGACATGTTCTGCCACTGGAGCTACCTGCTGGAAGGGCTGCTCGGACCGGTGGAGGCGGTCACCGCGCGCGCCGTCACGCACATCCCGACGAGGTGGGACGAGAACGGCGAGCCGTACGAGGCGACCGCGGACGACGCGGCCTACGCGATCTTCGAGATGGCGGGCGGCGTGGTGGCGCAGGTCAACTCGTCCTGGGCGGTGCGGGTGCGCCGCGACGAGCTGGTCGAGTTCCAAGTGGACGGCACGCTGGGCAGCGCGGTGGCCGGGCTGCGCAACTGCGTGGTGCAGCCGAGGGCGATCACGCCCAAGCCGGTGTGGGACCCGGACGTGCCGTCCGCCATCGACTTCCGCGCGCAGTGGCAGGACGTGCCGGACAACGAGGTGTTCGACAACGGGTTCCTGGTGCAGTGGGAGGAGTTCCTGCGGCACGTCGCCGTCGGCGCGCCGTTCGCGCACGACTTCCATTCCGGCGTGCGCGGCGTGCGGCTGGCCGCCCTGGGCCTGGAGTCCTCGCGCACGGGCCGGCGGATCGAGGTGCCGGCATGACGGTCGTGTCGCTGCCCGGCCGGGACGGCGCGTTCCGCGAGCACGAGCTGTCCCCGCCCCGCGCGTGGCGGACCGGGTCGTTCTCCTCGCGGGTCGCGTTCGCGGCGGCGCATGTGGTCGCGGACCCGTTGGGCGGCAACGTCCCCGGCGCGCCCGCCGCGCTCGACTGGGACGCCACGCTGGCGCACCGGATCCGGTTGTGGGAGCACGGTTTCGGGGTCGCCGAGGCCATGGACACCGCGCAGCGCGGCATGGGCCTGGACTGGGACGCCGCGCTGGAGCTGATCCGGCGCAGCGCGGCCGTCGCCACGGGCCGGTTGGCGGCCGGCGTGGGCACCGACCACGACACGGCCGACCCGCTGACGGCGTACCGGGAGCAGTTGGCGGCCGTGGTGGAGGCGGGCGCGCAGCCGATCCTGATGTGCAGCCGCAAGCTCGCCGCCGCCGCGCGCGGGCCCGAGGACTACCAGAAGGTGTACGCGGCGCTGCTGGAGGAGGTGGACCGACCGGTCGTCCTGCACTGGCTCGGCACGGCGTTCGACCCGGCGCTGGAGGGCTACTGGGGCTCCTCCGACATCCCGACCGCCACCGGCCACTTCCTCGACCTGGTCAGGGCCTACCCGGACAAGGTGGACGGGGTGAAGGTGTCGCTGCTGGACGCCTCGCACGAGGTGGGCCTGCGGCGGGAGCTGCCGGCGGGCGTGCGCTGCTACACCGGCGACGACTTCCACTACCCGGAGCTGATCGCCGGGGACGCCGTCGGGCACAGCGACGCGCTGCTGGGCATCTTCGACGCCATCGCGCCCGCCGCGGCCGCTGCGCTGCGGGCGTTGGACGCGGGCGACCTCGCCACCTACCACGAGGTGCTGGAGCCCACGGTCGCGCTGTCGCGGCACCTGTTCGGCGCGCCCACCTACTACTACAAGACCGGCGTGGTGTTCCTGGCCTGGCTGGCCGGGCACCAGGACGCGTTCGTCATGGTCGGCGGGCTCCAGTCGGCCCGCGACCTGGTGCACCTCGGCGAGGCGTTGAGGTTGGCGGACCTGGCCGGGCTGCTGCCCGACCCGGACCTGGCGGCGGACCGGTGGCGTCGGCTGGTGGGGGTGCTGACGTGAGGCTGTCGTTGAACCAGGCCACGGTGAAGCACGCGTCCGTGCCCGAGGTGGTGGACCTGTGCGTGCGGCACGGCATCCCGGCGGTCGGGCTGTGGCGGGACCCGGTGGCCGGGCACGGGCTGGCGCGGACCGCCGCGCTGGTCGCCTCGGCCGGGCTGGAGGTGTCGTCGCTGTGCCGCGGCGGCTTCTTCACCGGCGTGGACCAGCGGCTGGACGACAACCGGCGGGCGATCGACGAGACCGCCGCGCTGGGCGCGCAGTGCCTGGTGCTGGTGCCCGGCGGCGTGCCGGACCGGGACCTCGTCGCGGCCCGGCGCCGGGTGGCGTCGGCCTTGGAGGTGCTCGCGCCGTACGCCGCGGAGGCGGGCGTGCGGTTGGCGCTGGAGCCGATGCACCCGATGTTCTGCGCCGACCGGGGCGTGGTGTCCACGTTGGCGCAGGCGTTGGAGCTGGCCGCGCCGTACCCCGCCTCGGTGGTCGGGGTCGTGGTGGACGCGCTGCACGTGTGGTGGGACCCGGCGCTGGCCGCCGACGTCCGCCGGGCGGGCCCGCGGATCCACTCCTACCAGGTGTGCGACTGGGTGACCCCGCTGCCCGCCGACGTGCTGCTGGGCCGAGGGCTGCCCGGCGACGGGCACATCGACCTGGTCGGGCTGACCTCGCTCGTCGCCGGCGCCGGGTACGCCGGGTACGTCGAGGTCGAGGTGTTCAACGAGGAGGTGTGGGCCAGGCCGTTCGACGCGGTCGCCGCGGACCTCGTGCGGCGGCACGCGAACGGGTGGGAGCCGGTCGTGGACGGCGGCCACGACCGGCTGCCCGTCACCCCTTAGCGGGGTCGTTCAGGGCCGGCGGGGCAGTTCCCGCCCCGCCGCGAGCAGCCGCAGCGTGCTGATCGACGGCACCAGCGCGTACAGCGCCCCGGTCGTCCGCACGAAGCGGCTGCCCAGCACGGCGTCGACCCCGGAGGGCGCGCCGCGCTCGCCCGGCACGTGGTCGGGGTTGCGGGCCCACGCCTGCTGGACGTGCTCGAACTGGTCCTCCAGCGACGTGCAGTGGGCCACGAACAGCAGGCCGCGCTCGACGTCGTCGGCCGACCCGTCGCGGGGCGGGCCGAACGGGATGCCCCGGCGCAGCAGGCGGTGCTGCCGGGGCGTCCGGTGGGTGAACGCCCTCGGGTTGGCCTTGCGGATGTGCGCCGGGCACGGCGTCGTCACGCCCGCCGGGTCGTCGGCGTAGTCGAAGTCGTTGCCCCGGGCGGCGGCCAGCGGCCGGCCGTCCGGGCGCCTGCCGACGGCGGCCGGCCCGAGCCCGCGCGCCTCCACGGCCCGGTGCCAGCCGTCCACGTCCTGGGCGAGGCGGCGGATCACCTGGATCGAGCCGTCGGTGAGCCACGCGGCGGCGTCCGGGCGGTCGGACTCGGCGGGGTGGCCGAAGACGAACTCGCCCGGGTTCACCAGCAGCGACCCCGGCCGGCCCGCGCGGTGCCCGGGGCGGTCGGGGTCCTCGGCGTGGAAGCCGCGGACGCCGGGCTGCGAGATGCCGTCCTTGTACCCGAAGTGCTCGTGGCCGCGCCGCTCGCCCGGCAGCGTGGCGGCGTGCTCCTCGTGGACGAGCGCGACGCCGAGGAGGGTGTCGAGCACGTCGAGGTCCCGCACGCGGTCGGCCAGGCGGGCCGGGTCGTCGGACGCGACCGTGACGACGGCGTGGACGTGGTGGTCGTCGCGCCCGAACACCCAGCGGGACGGCGCGGAGACGCCCGTGTCGCCGTTGGCGCGGGCGGCCTGCTCGGCGGTGTGCGGGAAGTGGGCGCGCAGGTCGTCGCGGGTGGCGTCCGGGTTGACGCTCAGCTCGACCAGGGCCTCCGGGGTGAGCGACACGTTCGCCCAGGTGGCCCGCAGGCCGGCGGGGTCGCGGCCGGACAGCGCGCGGCCGAGGGAGAAGACCTCGTTGAAGTCCTCGACCTGGGCGGTGGTGGCGACGTGGCCCAGCATGGCGGCCAGCCAGGTCCGGGCGAGCCCTTCGTGGGTGAAGCGGACGAAGCGGAAGACCTGGTGGTCCTTGTTGAACGCGGCGAGCACGTTGCCCTGGATCTCGTGCGACCCGCGCAGGGGCGGACGAGCCCCGGTCCGCGGCGCGGCGTGGTGCAGCAGGTCGGTCATGCGATCACCCCTACTGGAAGGAGCGTCACGGTCCGCTACGGATACGTCGCGCTGAGGTGGAATCACCCGACCGGTGTCGGGTTTGCCCCCCGGAGGTGATCGACCCTGCGGGAGGATCCGACCATGACCGATCCGGCCGAGACCCGCGTCCTCCTGGGAGCGGCGACCTCCCGCGGCCCCAGCCGCCCGCGCAACGCCGACGCCCACGCCCAGCACACGTTCCGCGGCACGTTCGCGGCGGCGGTGGTGGACGGGACCGGCTCGACACCGGAGGTCGCCGACTTCGCGCGCGTCGCCGCGGACGTCGCCGCCCGGACGGCCGCCCGGCAGACACCCGTGCTCGGCGTCGTCGTGGCCTCGATCCCGTACGCCGACTTCGAGGCCGACCACCTCCAGCCCAACGGCGCGATCGTCGTGGCGTCGGTGCGGGCGGGCGGGTACTGGCGCATCGCCCACGCCGGCGACAGCTCCGCCTACGGGCTCAAGGACGACGGCACCCTGCACCGCTTCACGACACCGCACACGCTCGGCGAGGAGCTGCGGCAGCAGGGCGTCCCGGACGCCGAGGCCGCCGCCCACGACCACAAGCTGCGCCACAACGTCGGCCGCGTCCCGCTCTACGGCGTCGAGGGCTTCGAGGCCGTGGCCCGGCTGCTGGTCCTCGCGTCCGACGGCCTCAAGGTGCCGCACGAGGTGTTCCGGGGCCTGCTCCTGGACCACGGCCACGACCCGCAGCGGTGCGCCGAGGAACTGCTCGCCGCCGCCCGCGCCCACGGCAGCCGTGACGACGTCACGGTCCTGGTCATCCCCCACCCCGACCGCCCTGCGACCGCCCATCTCACCGACGAGAGGAACGACCATGTCGAACGCCGACCCGAAGAACCCGCCGGACCCGCAGAACCCGCCGCCGGACGAGAGCCCGACGCAGACTTTTCCCAAGGTGCCGTCGAAGTAGTCGCCTGACGGGCCGGGCGGCGCGCTCGCGCCGCCCGGCCTTCAGTCCAGCCACACCACGTGCGCCCGTCGCGTGCCGGCGGAGCGCGAGCTGAGTTCGAACAGGTTGCGCGCGCTCTCGGCGCTGCGGGAGCTGACGTGGAAGCCGCGTTCCACGGAGCTGACCTCGGCCCGGTCCTCGAACGCGACGCCGTAGCCCGCCACGCGCACGCCCTCCCGTTCGCCGTACTCCTCCACGACGGCGAACAGGCGCGGCGCTTCTTCGCGTGCCACTTCCCGCACCAGGGTGGCGAATTCCTGCTCGGTCACGTTTCCCCTTTCGCCCCACCGGTACCGGCGGTGGTCATTCCGGCGCGTCGTCGCTACCGTGACTGCCCGCAAAGGCTGCCCACATCCGACGTGGAATGCAAAAAACGCAAAAGAACTGCTTTGCGTTCGCCGTGCAGCGTTGAGGGAGGACCGCACACCGTGGCCGTGAAGAAGAGCACGCCGACCATCCGACTGCGCAGGTTGGCCGGTCAGCTCAGACGGCTCCGCGAGGCGAACGACCTGCGCCGGGAGGACGTTGAGGAGCGCACCGGCCTCAACTCCACCACGCTGTACCGCATCGAGACGGCCCGGTCACGGCCCCAGTACCGGACGCTCGACCTGCTGCTCCGGCTGTACGGCGTCGGGTCGGAGGAGCACTCGCGGCTCAAGGCGCTCTACCGGCAGTCGGAGGGCGAGGGCTGGATCCAGCCGTGGCACGAGGACCTGCGCGCCGAGTACACCACCTACATCAGCTTCGAACGCGAAGCGCAAAGCCTGCGACATTACTCGGGGATGTTCGTCCCCGGCCTGCTCCAGACCGAGGACTACGCGCGTGCCCTGGTCGGCGGAATCCTGTACGCGGCCGATCCCGCGCGAGTCGAGGACCGGGTGCGGGTTCGAATGGAACGAAAGGCGAATCTCGTGCGCGAGAAGCGGCTTCCGCTGTGGGCGATCCTCGACGAGGCGGCGTTGCGGCGGGAGGTCGGCGGCGCGGTGGTCATGCGGGCGCAGTTGGCCCACCTGCTCGACCTGGCCCGGGAACCGCACGTGACGATCCAGGTCGTCCCGTTCGGCTCGGGCGCTCATCCCGGCATGCCGGGCGAGTTCATCGTCATGGAGTTCGAGGATCCGCTGGACCACGATCTGGTCCACGTGGACAGCCAGGCCGGTGAGATCTTCTTGGAGGCGGATACCGACATCAAGCGCTTCCGCGCCGACTTCGACCACCTCGTGGCGGTGGCCAAGAGCCCCGACGACTCGGTAAAACTGATCTCCGGGATCGCCAACCGCTGAGCACAGGAGGGCAGCTATGAGGGATCTGTCGAGTGCGGCGTGGCGCAAGAGCAGCTTCAGCGGTGAAGGTCCGTCCTGCGTCGAAGTCGCGCCGGTGGACGAAGGCGTGGCCACGCGGGACTCCAAGAACCCGTCCGGGCCGGCGTTGTGGTTCACGGCCGGGCAGTGGCGGAGGTTCTTGGCCGACTTGGAGGCGTGAACAGGAGGGTGGCCGTGAAGGACTTGTCGGGCGCGGCGTGGCGCAAGAGCAGTTTCAGCGGGGAGGGTCAGTCCTGCGTCGAGGTCGCGCCGGTGGACCCCGGGATCGCGACCCGGGACTCGAAGAACCCGTCGGGGCCGGCGTTGTGGTTCACGGCCGGGCAGTGGCGGAGGTTCTTGGCCGACTTGGAGGCGTGAACAGGAGGGCAGCTATGAGGGATTTGTCGGGCGCGGCGTGGCGCAAGAGCAGTTTCAGCGGTGAAGGGGCGTCCTGCGTCGAGGTCGCGCCGGTGGACGAAGGCGTGGCCGCGCGGGACTCGAAGAACCCGTCCGGGCCGACGTTGTGGTTCCCGGCCCGGCAGTGGCGGAAGTTCCTGGCCGGCCTGGAAGCGTGACCGCGACCCCGCCCGTCCCCGAGAGCACCCCGGGGGCGGGCGGGCGTCGTGATCAGCCGCCGTTGCGCGGCTGGTAGCGCGGGGTGCGGTAGGTGCGCGGGGTGTTCGCGGTGATCCGCAGGACCGAGTCGTACAGCGCCCGGCCCAGCGCGGCACGCGCGCGCAGCGCCGGGTGGGTCGCGCCGTAGTTGTCCGCGTTCACCGCCTGGTCGCCGCTGAACCGGCCCGACGCGAACAACGCGTACGTCACGATCGGCTTGCCGTTCGGGTCGAACACGATGCCCGCCTCGTTGCGGCCGTCCGCCTCCCAGCCCGCCTTCGTGGCCACGTTCAGCCGCTCCGCCGACGTCAGGTTGAGCCGGATCCCGTCGGTGAACGACGTCAACGACCGCAGCACGGTGAACAGGTGCTCGGTCGACGCCGCCGACAGCAGCTCGCCCGCCGCGAGCCGGCGCAGCATGGTGAACGTCTCGCGCGCCGTGGTGGTGCCCAGGTAGAACCGGTTCGGGTTGGCCACCGGCACGACCTGCGTGTGCACGAACCCCTTGGCGCGCAGGATCTCGTTCAGCTCCAGCGCCGGCACGACCAGCCCGCACAGGCGCACCGCGGTGTTGTCCGACACCGTGAGCAGGTTCGCCAACGCGTGCCCCACGGTGACCGAGCTGGGGTAGCCGCCGTCGAGGTGGAAGATGCCGTCGGTGTCGCGGATGACGATGTCCGAGGTGACCTCGACCCGCTGGTCGAGCGTGACCAGGCCGCGGTCGACCTTGTCCAGCACGGCCACCGCGACCGCGATCTTGTTCACGCTGTACGCCTCGACCACGCGGTCGGCCTCGACCTCCACGGCGGGCTTCACCACGCCGTCCGGGTCCGCCACGCCGATGTAGCTCGACCACGTGCCACCGGCCCGCGACACCGCCGCCGCGTACTTCGCCGCGATCTTGCGCCGGGCCAGGTCGGCCGTCGTCGGGATCACCGCGTCCCACTCCGCCTCGGTCGTCTGCGCCTGCGCGGTCCCGGCGGTCGTGCCGAGGACGGCGCTCGCCGCCGCCACCGAGCCCAGCCCGAGCGCGAACCTGCGGTTGATGTTCATGTGCCCCCAATCGAGTGGATACGCCTGTAGAGACGCCGCAAACGGCTCCGGTGTTGCTCCGATCCGGTGAATCCGATCCAACCAGCGGTAGCCTGCCGCCATGCGAGAAGGGGTCTTCCTGGTCACGGGCGCGAGCCGGGGCATCGGCGCGGCGACCGCGCGGCTGGCCGCCGAGGCCGGGTACCGGCTGGTGCTGACCGCCCGCGACACCGCGTCGCTGGCCGAGTCGGCGGCCCGGCTGGGCGGTCCCGACCGGGTGTGGGTGGCCGCCTGCGACGTGCGCGAGTACGACCAGGCCGCCGCCCTGGTGGGCCGGGTGGAGGAGGAGTGGGGGAGGCTCGACGTGGTGTTCGCGAACGCGGGCACGAGCGTGGTCACCTCGTTCACCTCGACCGACGGCGCGCCGCCCGCCGAGTGGGGCGACATGGTGCTGACCAACGTGTGCGGCCCGGCGTTCACCGCGCGGGCGGCGATGCCCGCGCTGATGCGCCACGCCGGCCACCTCGTGCTGACCGGGTCGGCGGCCGGGCGCGGGGTGCGGCCGGGGAACCTCTACGCGGCCACCAAGTGGGCGGTGACGGGCCTCGCGCAGGCCATCCGGGCCGAGTGCGTCGGCACGGGCGTCCGCGTCACGCTGGTGCAGCCCGGCCTGACCGACACCGGCGGCATCCCGCCGTCGCGCCGGGGCGACCCGAAGCTCGCGCCGGAGGACGTGGCCCGCGCCGTGCTGTACGCGGTCGGCCAGCCGCCGCACGTGGACGTCAACGAGATCCTGGTGCGCCCGGTGGGCCAGGACGCCTACCGGTGAGGCCCGCGCCGACCGCGCGCAACGCGTCCAGCACCTCCGGGGACGCGTCCAGCGCGTAGGGCGCGCCGAGCAGCAACAGGTCGGCGGCCACGTGCTCGATCGCGTCCGCGCCCAACCGCACCCGGCACGTCCGGTCGTCGATCGGCTCCACCCGACCCGGCAGCGCCACCACCAGCCGGGTCCGGACGACCGCCGCGGGGGCGTCCACGACCGCCGTGCACGTGTACCGGTAGGGGGCCGAGGTGAGGGACCGCGCCACGTACGCCGCCGGGTCGTCGGGCGGCTCGCGCGGGGTGAAGCGGCGGCCCGTGGCGCGCGGCGCGTCCATCCGGTCCACCCGGAACGTGCGCCAGTCCCCGCGCTCCGGGTCGTAGGCCAGCAGGTACCAGCGCCGGTACGCGGTCACCAGGCTGCGCGGCTCCACCCGCCGCTCCCGGCCGCGGTGCGTGAACGCCACCACCTCGTGGTCCCGGCACGCCGCCGCCAGCACGCCCAGCGCCGCCGGGTCGGACACCGGCCCGGCCACCGACATCACCGCGATCGCGTCCCGCACCGCCGCGATCCGGCGCCGCAGCCGGGCCGGCAGCACCTGCTCCAGCTTCGCCAACGCCCTGGTGGACGACTCCTCGATGCCCTGCACGCCCGCCGCCGTGCGCAGGCCGACGGCGACCGCCACCGCCTCGTCGTCGTCCAGCAGCAACGGTGGCAGGTCCTTCCCCGACGCGAGCCGGTAGCCGCCCGCGACGCCGGTCGTGCCGGCCACGGGGTAGCCCAGCTCGCGCAGCCGCTCGATGTCGCGGCGCACCGTCCGGTCCGTCACGCCCAGCCGCTCGGCCAGCTCCGGACCTGTCCAGTCCCGCCGGCCCTGCATGAGCGACAGCAGGCGCAGCATCCTCCCGGGCATCGTCATCACGGACATCCTATGTCCTAAAGCGGTCCTAGCGTGGTGCCCATGACGACTTACGTGCTCATCCCCGGCGCCTGCCACGGCGGCTGGTACTACGACCCGATCTCCGCACGGCTGCGCGCCGAGGGCCACGAGGCGCACGCGGTCACGTTGAGCACCGGTCGGGTGAACCTGGACGACCACGTGGCCGAGGTGCTGGACCTGTTCGACCGGCTGGACCTGCGCGACGTCGTGCTGGTCGGCCACAGCTACGGCGGCATGGTGACCACCACCGTCGCCGACCGGGTGCCGGACCGGGTCCGGACGCTGATCTACGTGGACGCGTTCGTGCCGCGCGACGGCGAGTCCGCGTACGACATCGTGCACGGCGACTGGCGCACGTGGTACGTCGAGGGAGCGGCGGCCGACGGGTTCTCGGTGGCCCCGCTGCCGATCTTCGACGCGCGGGCCACGCCCCAGCCGCTGGCCACGCTGCTGCAACGCGCGTCGTTGACCGGGGCCGTCGACCGGGTCGCCGACCGCCGGTACCTGTTCATGGCCGAGTTCCCGGACAGCCCGCTGGCCACCACCTACGAGCGGCTGCGCGACGACCCGACGTGGCACGTCGAGTCCTGGCCGAGCGGGCACAACGTGCTGCGGGACGCGCCGGAGCGCTTCCTGGAGGCGTTGCTCGCCGCGGGCGCGGAATCCGCAAGTCGGGATAAGCGCGAGGCCGGCCGGGTCTCCTAGCGTGGCCGGATGAAGGTCCACGACATGCTCGTCGACGAGCGGCGGCGGATGGCGGACCTCCTCGACGGGCTGGACGCGGGCCAACTGGCCACGCCCAGCCTGTCGCAGGGGTGGACCGTGCACGACGTCGGCGCGCACCTCACCACGTACCTGCGGTTCGGCCAGCTCAAGATCTACTGGGGCATCGTGACGACGGCGGCCGACTTCGACCGGCTCAACCGCGAGCTGACCGCGCGGGCGGCGCGCCGGCCGACCGCCGAGATCGCCGACCGGCTGCGGCGGTGGGCGACGTCGCGGACCACCATCCCGCGCTCGGGCTACGACCCGGTGCTCACCGACATCCTGCTGCACGACTACGACGTGCGCGTGCCGCTCGGCATCGGGCGGGACGTGCCGGAGGACCGGCTCTGGGTGGCGTTCCAGCACCTGGCCGCCAAGCCGTCGCCGGGGTACGCGGTGGGCTCCCGGTTGGCCGGGCTGCGGCTGGAGGCGGCGGACACCGGCTGGAGGTCCGGCGCCGGCGCGCCGGTGCGCGGCGACGCGGAGTCGTTGGTGCTGGCGATGAGCGGCCGGGCGGTGGGCCTGGACGCGCTGGAGGGCGACGGCGTGCCGCTGCTGAGGCGACGCGTGACCGCACCACCGCCGCGCGGCCCGCTGGAGCGGCTGAAGACCGTGGTCAAGGTCGTGGTGGACCCGCTGCCCCGGGAGCGCCGGTCGCGGGACGCCGTGGGCGGTTCCTGAACCACTCGTCGGCGGGGGAGGCCGAACCCGCTCGTCGGCGGGGCCGGACCTCCGTGCCGTCCGCCGGCGCGGGTCGTCCTCCCGGCCCAGGGCCGAGAACGAGACCGGTGGCGGGCTTCGTGGGAAGCCCGCCACCGGTCAGTCGGTCGGCCTGTGGTGCCAGGCCGTCCGCCCAGGAGGTCACCCCACCGTGCAGGGGTTCCCGTTCACCCGGAAGTCGGTCGGCGGCGTCGTCGAGCCGGAGCCCGAGGAGTTGAAGCCGACGTTCACCGACGCGTTCGGCGCCACGGTGCGGTTCCACGACAGGTTCGTCGCGGAGGCCGCCTGACCCGACTGGGCCCACGTGGCCGACCAGCCCTGCGAGATCTTCTGGTTGCCCGGGAGGGTGAACTCGAGCTTCCAGCCGTTCCACGCCTGGGTGCCGGTGTTGGTCACGGTGATGTTCACCGACATGCCGCTGGACCAGGTGGACGCCTGCCACACGACCCGGCAGTAGTTCGCCACGCCGTCCGACTTCGTCCGCACGGTCGTCTGCGGCGACATCGCCGACCGCAGGTTCGCGCCGTTCTTCGCGACCACCGCGAACTGGTACGCGGTGTTCGGCCGCAGCCCGGTCAGCGTCGCCGACGGGGAGGTGACCGTGGCGACCACCCGCAGCGCGTCGCCCTCGACGGAGATGACGTCGTACTCCTTGACGCCGCTCTCCGGGTCGGTGGACGCGGTCCAGGTCAGCTTGGCCCCGGTGGTGGTGATGTCGGACGCGACCGGCGCGCCCGGCGTGGACGGCGCGGTGGTGTCGACCGGCGGCGCGGTCGTGACCTTCTCCGCCGCCCAGTTGGCGATCCACGCGAACGCCGAGTTCCAGTTGACCGTGACCTCGTTGACCGAGTACGCCTCGATGTGGTCCACGAAGCACTTCTGCGACGCGCAGCCCTCCAGCAGGCGGGCCGCGATCGGGTCCTGCAGCCCGGCGTTCGGGCCGCCCGAGAGCGCGCCCGCGGGCGCGGTGGGCAGGGTCGGGTCGAGCTGGTTCGCCCAGTGCCGGTGGTGGACGTTCTTCACCGGCTGGTCGCCGTAGCCCGTGACGTACGAGTACGACAGCGGGTTGCGGCCCAGCAGGTAGTGCAGGCCCTGGAACACGCCCTGGCGGTACTTGGCCGCGCCGGTGAAGTCGTGCGCCAGCGCCAGCACCGAGATGTTGTTCGCGACGAGGCCGTTCGAGCCCCACACGTAGTTGCCGTCCGCCGGGCTGTACGGCGCGGGGTAGCCCTGGGTCGCCATCCGGGACAGGTGGGCGTCGGCCACGGCGGTGAACGCCGACTTGATCGCCGCGATGTCGGCGGCGGGCAGGCCGTTGGGCACCAGGGCCAGCGTGATGTCGCCCAGCGGGCCGGTGGAACCCCAGTCGAAGCCGTTCGTGTTCAGGCTCGCGCCCTTGTAGTGCGGGGACGCGGTCAGGTCGGCCCGGTAGGACGACTCACCCGTGGTGGTGAACAGCTCCGCCGCCGCCCAGTAGAACTCGTCGGTCAGGACCGAGTCGCTGTACGAGCCGCCGCCGGTGCCGTCGTTCGGGTCGGCGATCTTGTTCGGGTTCGCCTTCGCCGCCGCGTACGCCTTGGTGGCCGCCGCGAGCGCCTTGGCCGAGAACGTCGGGTCGATCGTCTTCCAGATGCGGGCCGACTGCGCCGCCACCGCGGCCATGTTCAGCGTCGCGGCCGTGCTGGTCGCGGACAGCCGCCGGGCCTGCGGGTCCTGGTGGGGCAGCAGGGGCAGACCGGTCCAGTTCTGGTCGTGGATCTTGTGGTGGACCATGCCGTCGGGCGCCTGCATCTTCAGCAGGAACTCGACCTCCCACCGCGCCTCGTCCAGGATGTCCGGGACGTTGTTGGCCTTCTCCGGGATGGCCAGCTTGCCGTCGCCCAGGGCGGAGGCGTCGCCGATCAGCTTCGCGCGCTCGTAGGTGTTGAGCACCTGCCACGCCGAGATGCCGCCGTTGACGACGTACTTGCCGTGGTCGCCCGCGTCGTACCAGCCGCCGCGCACGTCCAGCGTGTAGCCGCAGTTGAGGGTCGCGAGGCAGGGGACGTTGTTGTCACCCTGGTTCGGCGCGACGTTGAGGTGGCCGGCCGGGCGCGCGTACTGCGCCCCGACGTACTGCGCCTCGATCTCGATGCCGCTGCGGTTGTGGTAGAAGTACGCCAGCGAGTCGTAGCGCATCTTCTTGATCGCGTCGGTGCCGATGTCGAACGGGTAGCTCGTCTCCGTGCCGACGGTCAGCGTGTAGCCGGTGCCCGCGGTGTCGTACGACGAGAAGTCGATGAGGTGCGTGGAGTCGCCCGACTCGGCGTCCGCGCCCTTCGGCGTCGTCTGGCCCGTGGCGACCGTCGTGCCCGCGGAGTTCTTCAGCGTCCACGTCTGGGGCGTGGTCGCGGTGGAGGTGAGGGTCGCGTGCTTGGGCAAGCCCGGCACGTAGGCGACCTGGTCCACGTTGATCTTCTTCGCGGGCTGGCCGGCGTCGCCGCCCGGCGGCTTCACGCCGCCGATCAGGGAGACGTTGTCCACGCAGACGGTGGTGTCGGCGGCCTGCGCCCCCAGGTGGAACGTCACCTGGCCGGGACCCGCGTCGGGGAAGTCCAGCTCCGAGGTGAACGTGAAGCTGAAGTGCTGCTTCGTCGTGGTCAGCGCGATGTCCTGCTTGGCGATCTGCCGGTACGGGCTCACGCCCTCACCGGCCACCGCGGCCGCCGGCCGGGCCACCGAGGCGTAGGCGTCGAACGACATGGTGTACGACTGGCCCGCCTCGAACGGCACGCCGTTCTGGCCGATCAGCGCGTCCCACGGGTTGACCGTGCCGCCGGTGACCGTGGCGCACAGCTCGCCGTTGGTGAGCCGGTTCGTCACGCCGGCGCTGGCCCACCACGGGTCGAGCGTGCCGCCGCTGAACGTGCCGTTGATCAGGCGCTCGTACTCGGCTGCCTGGGCCGTACCCGACGCCAGCGCGCCGCTCACCGCCACTGCTGCGAGGACCGCGGTGGCCTGGCGGCGCCACCGGGGAGAGGGAAGCGATCTCATGGACTTGGGTCTCCTCCGTCTGCTCTGACGGTTGACGACGCTTCTGGGAGCGCTCCCTGGGAGCGCTCCCAGCGACTCTAGGGTGACTCGGCGCACAATCACAAGACTGAATTTGACCTCCAGTTAACTTGAGGTCACGCGCTGTGAACGTTCACTCGGGCGGCCCAAGGGGGAAGCGGGGGCGGCCGGCGTGGTCGGCGTGGTTCGGTGAGCCGAAGGCGCTGGTCAGCGCACACGGGGTGCGGCGGTGGGGTGGGGGACCGCGTTGCCCGGCTTCGGCTCGGGCACGACCGGGCGTGCTCGGCACGCCGAGGGGTGGGGCCGGACCGCGGAGATCACCCGGTCCGGTCGCGCCGCGCCCGGAAGTGACGCCCGTGCGGGCGGTGGTGAGCGCCGACGGGTCGGGGGCCGGCGTCGTGGTGCTGCCGCCGGGACCCCGGGGCGGACGCTTCGAGCGGGCTGCGTCGCCGCCCCCGGGTCCCCGGGCGGGCCCTTGCCGCCCGGACCTCCGCGTCGTGCCGGTCGACCGCACGGGCAGCCGCCGGTGGGCGGGGTTCCGGCGCGCGGTCAGCTCATGCCGATGATCGCGGTGTAGCCGGCGGGCACGATCTTCTCCGCCATCCGCCGGTACGCCTCCGGCTCGTCCGGCGCCCACGTGGCCAGCCCGTCGACGTACCGGTTCGCCGCGCAGAACATCGCGGCGATCAGCACCGTGTCGTGCACCTCGACGTCCGTCGCGCCCCGCTCCTTCGCCGCGGCGATCAGGTCGGCGGTCACCTTGTGCCCGCTCTCGGTGACCGCCGTGGCGATGTCGAGCAGCGCCAGCATCTTCGGCGAGTGCGCGTAGTCCTCCGGGAGCTGGGCGGCGGCGAACGCGCCGTGCGAGCCCGCGCAGAACCGGCAGCTGTTCAGCTCGGAGACGTGGGCGGCGATCAGCTCGCGCTCGCCGCGCGACAGGTCGCTCGGCCCGCGCAACAACACCTCGGTCAGCTCGCTGAGCGGACGCCCGGTCTCGGGCCGGTAGTTCATCAGCCCGGCCATCCCGGGCAGGGCGTTGTTCAGCTCGATGTGCGGCATGCGGTCAGTGTCCGGAGTCGCGGGCGTCGGGGCGACCGGCGATCGGACCAAACTACAACACGGTTATGCAACGGTGTCACGGTCGGCCCGGACGTGCCTGCCGCCCGACGTCCCGTCAGGTCGCCGCGCGGGCGTAGGCGGCGGGCGTGATGCCGTAGCAGCGGCGGAACCAGCGGGTCAGGTGCGCCTGGTCGGCGAAGCCGGTGAGCGTGGCCGTCTCGGCCGCCGTGCGCCCGGCCGCGAGCAGCCGCCTGGCCTCGCGCAGCCGGCGTTGGCGCTGGTACTCGCTGGGGGACAGGCCGTACTCGGCGCGGAACGCGCGGTAGAGCGCGAAGCGGCTCAGCCCGGTCGCCCGGGTGAGGGCCGCGGTGGTGAGGTCCTCGGCGTGGTGCGCCTCGATGAGGTCGCGGGCGGCGGAGGGGTCGCCCGGCGTGCCGGTCGTGGCGGGCAGCGGCATGACGTGGGCGGCCATCGCGCGCACGGCGTGCATCAGGTGCTCGTCGCGGGCCAGGCTGGTGCCCTCCTGGAGGGCGGTGTGCAGGTGGCGCAGCGCGTCGGCCAGGCGCGGCGAGTGCACCACCGGGTCGCGGAACAACGGCAGGCGCGGCAGCAGTTCGGCGACCAGTGACGGTCCGATGTGGACGATCCGGTAGGTGAACCCGTCGTCGGACGCGGTCCGCCCGTCGTGCGCCTCGTCGGGGTTGAACGCGAGCACCTCGCCCGCCGCGCTGGTGTGCGTGCCGCCCCGGCAGCGGAACGCCTGCGCGCCCTGCTCCGTCACGCCGAACGAGTACGCGTCGTGGCTGTGCCGGTGGTAGCGGTGGGAGGTGAAGTGCGCGTGCATCGCCTCGAGCGGCCGGTCCGCCGCGCGCCAGTACCGCGTCCACTGCACCGGGCCATTAAACCTCCCGCCCGGCGCTCACTCCTGCTCGACGAGCCGGGCGAGGTCGTCGAGCACCTCTTCGCTCAGCGAGCGGACCTGGAGCCGGGTCGTGGCGCGCAGTGGCCAGGCGTCGAGGAGGGGGTGTCGGGGCGTGCGTCGGGCGGCCAGGCTGGGGCACGCGTCGCGGAGGAGCAGGTCCGGGTCGTCGTCGGCGCGCCGCTGGGCCTGTTCGATCTCGCCGACGAGGTTCTCCAGCGCGAAGCGGACGTCGGGGTCGCGCGCGATGCCCCGGGCGCCGAAGCGCTCCACGACGAAACCGACCGCCGTCGTGCTGCGGGCGCGGGCGAGCAGGTCGAGCGCCTGGTCCGCGGTGCGGGCACGACCGGCGGGTCGCAGCAGGAAGACGCCGCTGCTCGCCACCAGCGCGGTGAGCAGGACCACGAGCGCCAGGCCGCTGAGCCAGATCACCACGGGCACCAGCACAGGCACGCCGAGGACCAGCGTGACGGCTCCGGTGGCGACCGTTCCCGCGACGCCGACGGACACCAGCGCCTTCCCCAGTCGGGGCAGCCGGGTGCGCAGCAGTCGTGCCACCCTGTGCCGGGCCGCGGGCCAGTCCCGCACCTGCCCGAGGCGGGCGCGCGACCACCGCGGTACCCGGTAGCCGCCCACGACCACCAGCAGCAACGGCAGCAGCGGCCACCACGCGGGGCTGGTGCCGATCCCCGTGCGGCTCGCCCAGATCACCGCCGCGGGCCACAGCGCGCCGAACAACCCGAGGGCCAGCCACCCCGCGATCGAGTACCACCCCAGCAGCGCGGCCACCTGCGTGGTGACCAGCAGGCTGAACACGGCGTTCGTCCCGAGCAGCACGGCGGTCGAAGTCGCGGCCAACAGCCGGTACTCGGGCAGTGCCGCCCGGGACAGGGCCTTGTCCAGCGTGCCTCCGCCACCCGTCGCGGAGGCGGTCCGGAACGCGGCCGAGATGACCACCGTCACCACGGTGACCAGCATGAAGCTCCCGAAGACGGCTCCCATCAGCCGCTCCGCGACGCCGAGGGACTCGTAGTGCGCGACGAAGTCGACCACCGGGACCAGGAAACCGCCCGCCGAGAACGCCAAGGCGATGGGCATCGCGATCGACAGCAGGTTGAGCAGGTTCAGGAACTCCGTCGGTCGCGAGAGCCGTTTGACCTGCGCGACGGTCGACGCGCGCTTGCGGTGGACGTCGAGTCCGGCCGCGAGGCCGAGGAGCGCCCGGCGGATCCGGGCGCGCAGCACGGGGTTCAGGGCGGGCAGCGCCCCCGCGGTCCGGAAGGCGGCCTCGCGCAGGTACTCGTTGCGCGACCGGAACGCCTCGGTCAGGAGCCGCTCGGTGACGGTGGCGGTGGCGAGGTTGGCGAACGCCAGCGTGCGCCGCTTGTGCAGCCGGTGACCCTCGGTCCACGCCCGTTCCAGCACCCGGTCGACCAGTCCGCGGATCTCGTCGGTGACCGCCGCCGGGTGCGTCTCCAGCCCGGTGGCCAGGATGCCGAGCAGGTGCAGGCAGCCCGCGGGCCAGCGGAAGGGGCCGGCCCCGTCGACTTCGTCGGCGTACCGCCGGAGCCTGGCCGTGGCCTCGTCGGTCAACGCGGCGACGGCCTGCCCGTCCTGGACCTGGAGCAGGGTCACCGCGGTCTCCCGCCACCGGTCGTCGTCCAGCAGCGCGTCGACCGTGACGCGCCCGGGTGCGCCGATGACGACGCAGGTCGCGAAGTACTCCTGGAACCTGCGGTGCACGAAGGAGAACGTGGTGTCGCCCGTCGCGTTCACGTCGGTCCGGCCGAGCTTGGTGTACTCCAACGCCTGGAGCACCGTGCCCAGCAGGCGCGGGCTGACCCGCTCCTGCGCGGGCGCGGCCCTGATCAGCGCCTCCCGTGTCGGCGTGAGGCCCATCCTGGGCACGGAGGCCATCAGGAAGGATGCCTCCTCCGCCCCGGCGCGCACGAAGTCGGCCGTGATGCCGAACCTGGCCTCGATCCGCGCGGCGTCGCGGCGCAGCCGGTGCGACAGGTAGTCCTCGAACACCGTGTGCGACGCGGTCGGGAAGGTCGCGTTGTTGCGCATGTGCTCGCACAGCAGGCCCAGGAACATCGGGTTGCCCGCGAAGGTCGAGACGTCCCGCGACGCGGTCGCGAGGCCGGCCCGCATCGCCCGGTCCACCCGCCGGTCCAGGTCGGCGCGGGTGATCAGCCGCTGCTGCTGGCGCGGGGACAGGCGCAGGATGCGGAACCGGGTGAACTGCCGGATGTCCGGGCTGCTGAAGTCGCGGGACGCGACGATGCCGCGACAGCGCCCGAACGGGCCCAGGAAGTCGGCGATCGCCTGCGCGTAGCGGGGGGCGACTCGGCGGGCGTCCTCGGCGGACAGGATGTCGGGTATCTCGTCGAAGGAGTCGAAGAGGAACAGCCAGGCGCCCTCCTCCAGGCCGCGGTCGAACTCGGTGTCCAGCACCTCCTGGACGTCTCGGCTGTTGGCCTCGTTGAGGATGGCGAGGACGAACTCGCGGACCGCTTCGGCGGTGATGTCCTCCGGTCGCACGTCGAGCTGCTTCAGGTTCAGGTACAGGGGGATCGTGGCCTTGATGTCCCGGCTGGTCGACGCCCGGCGGGTGAGGAGCCGGGCCAGGTGCCTCAGGGCGACGCTCTTGCCCGCGCCCGGCTCGCCCTCCAGCAGCACCAGTCGCTCGTCGCTCTTGCCGAGCGCGTGCGACAACGAGCGGACGCGCCGCAGGGTCGAGCCGCGCACCGGCAGCAGCTTCCGCGCCCACTGCCACCGCCTGCTGTGCTCGATCTCCACTTCCGCTTCCAGCTCGGCGTACTTCTCGTCGCGCCAGTCCTCCTGCAGTTCCAGGTGCCGCAGCCGGTCGTCGAGGTGCTGCGCGAAGAGTTGCCGTCGACGCCGCCTGCGCCGCTCGTCGGCCAGCCGTCCGCCCACCAGCCAGCGGACGACGTTCCACGACTCGTGCAGAACCGGCGTGACGGTTTTGACCGCGGTGACGACGACGCCGAGCGCGAGTACCGCCAGCAACGCTTTCAGGAGCCATTCCGGGGCCTCGACGCCGAGCGGTTCCAGGTAGTTGCGGAAATCGTCGAAAGGGTTCCCGGCCTCGGCCGGGGCGACGGGGTTGGATGGCGTCATGGCAGCGTCCCGGGGGTTCGAGCGCCTCGCGCAGTCACGGGACATATCGAGCACGCGCGAACTTCGTTACGCCGCCGCACAAATGATTCGTCGCCGATGGTCCCGCCGAATTCCGGTTCCACCGACGGGCGTGGAGAACGGTGGCGCGGGCGCGGACGGCGTTCGGCCGACCGTGTGAGCGCTCCCACGGGACGTGGGGAAAGTTCGCGTTCGGGCTTGACTGGTGTAGACCATTCCGGTTGAGTGGCCCCCGTCACACGTCCGAGGGCGCTCGAACGGAAAGAGTGATCTTGTGTCGAGATTCCGCGTAGTGGCGGCGATCGCCGCCTTCGTGGTCGGGGCGGCGCTGACCGTCGCGGTGGCCAACACCGCCGCCGCGGCCGCCTGCGCGTCCGCGTGGTCCCCGTCGGCCGTCTACACCGGCGGCATGACGGCGTCGCACGCCGGGCGCAACTGGCAGGCCAAGTGGTGGACCCAGAACGAGACCCCCGGCTCGGCCGCCGTCTGGGCCGACCAGGGCGTCTGCGGCGGCGGCACCACGCCCCCGCCGTCGTCCTGCGACCACCCGGCGTGGGTGCAGGGGCAGTGGTACCCCGCCGGCAGCATCGTGCGCTACACCGACGGCAGGTTCTACATCGCCGAGCACGACAACCCGGGCTACGACCCGACCATCAGCACCTGGTACTGGGAGCCCTACACCTGCGGCTCGACGCCGACCACCACGACCAACCCGCCGGCGACGGGCGGTTTCGTGGTGAGCGAGGCGCAGTTCCGGCAGATGTTCCCGAACCGGAACCCGTTCTACACCTACGCCGGGCTCACCGCCGCGCTGAGCGCGTACCCCGGCTTCGCCAAGACCGGCAGCGACACCGTGCGCAAGCAGGAGGCGGCGGCGTTCCTGGCCAACGCCAACCACGAGACCGGCGGCCTGGTGCACATCGTGGAGCAGAACCAGGCCAACTACCCCCACTACTGCGACGCGGGCCAGCCCTACGGCTGCCCCGCCGGCCAGGCGGCCTACTACGGTCGCGGTCCGATCCAGCTCAGCTGGAACTTCAACTACAAGGCGGCGGGCGACGCGCTCGGCCTGCCGCTGCTGACCAACCCGTGGCTCGTGCAGAACGACGCCTCGGTGGCCTGGAAGACCGCCCTCTGGTACTGGAACACCCAGTCCGGCCCGGGCACCATGACCCCGCACAACGCGATGGTCAACGGGTACGGCTTCGGCGAGACGATCCGCAGCATCAACGGGTCGCTGGAGTGCGGCGGGCGCAACCCCGCCCAGGTCCAAAGCCGGGTGGACGCCTACCAGCGGTTCGTCGGCATCCTCGGCGTGCCCGCGGGCAACAACCTGTACTGCTGAGCCGCCGGACGGGGGTCGCGCGCGGCGCGGCCCCCGTCCGCGTCACCGGGCGAGGTGCGCGAGCACGGCCCACCCGAACGACCCCGGCGACCCGACCCACGGCACGTGGCCCGCGCCGGGCAGCACGACCCGCGCCACGTCCGGCAGCGCGTCGGCGAGCGGGTCCACCGCCCGGCGGGGCCGCGGGTCCGCCGCGCCGTCCACGATCAGCGTCGGCACGGCCAGGTCCCGGCAGCGGGCCACCAGCTCCGCCTCCCACGGCCCGCGCGACCCGGCGTCGGCCTCCTCCGTCACGCCGAACCGCGGCGCGGCCGGCTCCTCGGAGCGCCGCCGGGCCGTCACCGGGCCGGCCAGGTCCGCGCCCCACCGCCGGGTCGCGCCCTCCCGCACCACCCCGTCGGCCGCGGGCCCGTCGCCCGGTCCGGCGGCGCCGGCGCGCGGGCGCCCGTCGTGCCCGAGGCCCGCGCCGGAGACGTAGACCAGCGACGACACCCGGTCCGGGTGGTCCAGCGCGTAGCGCAGCGCCACCTCCGCGCCCCGCGAGTGGCCCAGCAGCGCCGTCCGCGCCAGTCCGAAGTGGACCAGGACCGCGTCGAGGTCGGCCAGGGCGTGGGCCGTGGTGTACGGCTCCCCGCGCTCGGACCGGCCCCAGCGGATCACCCGCACCCGGTTGGCCAGCAGCTCGGCGAGCCCGTCGAACACGTCCCACGGCCCGGGCTCGCCGTGGCACAGCACCAGCGGCTCCCCGCGCCCCAGCTCGGCCGCCCACACCACGCGGCCGTCGCCCGAGATGACCTTGTGCTCGTCCATGCGGACCAGTGTCGGCCAACCCCGCGCCGGATGGCACCGGTCGGACCGGGCGAGTCGACGCCGGCGATCTCCCAGGGCACGCCCGGAAGACCGCGCACGCCGTCCACGTTCACAGTTGGGGTCACGGCCCGCTGGACCGGTCGGTTCAGATCCTTGACCCGGATGACGTTGCCGATTATGGTCTAGACCACGTCGCGTTGCGTGACGGACCGTCCCCGGTTCGTCACCCACCGCGTGTTCCGGCCGCCGCGGAAATGGACCCTGCCTGGGAGACCTCCGGGTCTCCTCCGAAGGAGCTGGACACATGAGCCTGAAACGCAAGCTCGCGGTGGCGCTGGCCGCCGTGGGCATCACCCCGTTCTTCGTCGTGATGTCGGCGGGGACGGCGAGCGCGCACGGCTACATCTCGTCGCCGCCCAGCCGGCAGGCGATGTGCGCGCAGGGCCGGGTCTCGAACTGCGGGCCCATCGTCTACGAGCCGCAGAGCGTGGAAGGGCCCAAGGGCCAGTACAACTGCCACGCCGGGTTGAGCCAGTTCGCCCAGCTCAACGACGACAGCAAGGCGTGGCCCGCCACGTCGGTCGGCAACAACGTGACGTTCAACTGGACGCTCACGGCCCGGCACGCCACCACCACGTGGCAGTACTTCGTCGGCGGCACCAAGATCGCCGAGTTCAACGACGGCGGCCGGCAGCCCGCGGCCACCGTGACGCACAACGTGAGCCTCGGCGGTCGCACCGGCCGGATCAAGCTGCTGGCCGTCTGGAACATCGCCGACACGCCCATGGCGTTCTACTCGTGCGTCGACCTCCAGGTCGGCTCCGGTGGCGGCACGCCGACCACCACGACCACGCCGCCGACCACCACCACGCGGCCCACGACGACCACGACCGCGCCCCCGGTGGGCGGCACGTGGGCGCCCAACACCGCGTACTCGGTCGGCTCGCAGGTGACCTACGGCGGGGTGAGCTACCGGTGCATCCAGGCCCACACGTCCCTCGTGGGCTGGGAGCCGCCGAACACCGCGTCCCTGTGGCAGCGGCTCTGACCCGCTGACGCGGTCCGACAGGAAGCGGCCCGTCCGCGCCGGCCCTGTGACGGCGCGGACGGGCCGTCCGGCGAAGGAGGACGACCTTGCGACGCCTCGCGGCCCTGGTGGCCGGAATGCTCGTGCTCGTCGGCTGCGGCTCCGCCCCCACGGCGACCCCGCCGCCGGTGTCGACGGTCGTGGAGACCGACGAGTTCAACGAGACCGACGTGATGTTCCTGCAGATGTCCGTGCCGCACCACCGGACCGGGCTGGAGATCGTGGCCCTGGCCAAGGACCGGCCGGTGCGCGCGGAGGTGAAGACGCTCGCGGCGGCCATCGAGGTCACCCAGCTGTCCGAAGTGGACTCGATGACCAAGTGGCTCGCGGAGTGGGAGCAGCCCGAGACGGCCGGTGACGACCCGCAGCTGCACGCCGGGCACGGCGGCGACCACTCGACCAGCCCGGAGGCCATCGCGGAACTCCGCGCGACCGCGCCCGGCGACTTCGAGAAGGCGTTCCTGAACCTGCTCATCGGCCACCAGCACAACGCGGTGGCGATGGCGAAGCTCGAGAAGGAGGGCGGGGTCAACCCGCAGGCGAAGGACCTGGCGGAGCGGATCTTCAACTCCCGCACCGCGCAGATCGCGCAGATGCTCGGCTACCTGGGCTAGAGGTCGAGCGCGAGACCGCTGGTGAAGCGGCGGTGCTCGCCGGTCACCGGGTCGGTGAACTCGAGCACCTTCGCCAGCAGCTGCAACGGGTCGGTGAAGTCGTCCAGCGGCTTCTCCCGCAGCACGGGGTAGAAGTCGTCGTTGCGGATCGGCACGCCGAGCGAGGCCATGTGCAGGCGGAGCTGGTGCGTGCGGCCGGTCTCGGGCACCAGCCGGTACCGGCCCCACCCGTCGCGGTGCTCGACCAGCTCCACCAGCGTCTCGGCGTTGGGCGGGCCGGGCACCTCCTGCGCCGTGATCACGCCCTTGACCTTGACGATCCGGCTGCTGACCCGCGCGGGCAGGGTCAGCGCCGGGTCGTGCGGCGCGATGGCCTCGTACTCCTTGCGCACCGCGCGGTCCTTGAACAACGTCTGGTACCTGCCGCGCAGGCGCGGGTCGACCACGAACATGACGAGCCCGGCGGTCACGCGGTCGAGCCGGTGCGCCGGGCTCAGCGCGGGCAGGCCGAGGTCGCGGCGCAGCCGGACGAGCGCGGTCTCGACCACGTGCCGGCCGCGCGGGATCGTGGCCAGGAAGTGCGGCTTGTCGACCACCACGATGGCGTCGTCGCGGTGCACGACGCGGATCTCGAACGGCACCGCGACCTCGTCGGGCAGGTCCCGGTGGAACCACACCGAGGAGCCGGGGACGAACGCCGCGTCGGGCGCGATCGGCCCGGAGAGGTCGTAGACGCGGCCCTCGGCCAGCATCGAGTCGATCCGCTCGGGCGCGACCTTCGGCAGGCGGTCGACCAGGTGGTCGCGCACGGTCGCCCACGGGCCGTCGTCGGGCAGCCGCAGCCGTGCCGGGTCGAGGCCGTGGCGCTGGTCGAGCGGCGGCCGGAGCTTGCGCCTCATCGTGCCCGCAGCATACGGGGCCGAAAAAGATCGTGGCCGGACGCGCCCGCGCCGATAGGCTCGCCGGGCACGTCGCACAAGATCCGAGCCACGGGGGGTGGCCTCTTTGTCCGACTTCGTCCCGACTCCCGCACGCGCCCGACGCCGGCGCTTATCCGTCGTCCCGACCTTCGCGGCGGCGACCACGCTGGGGGCGCTGGTCCTGTCCGCGCCGCCCGCGCACGCCGCCGACACCGACGTGCCCTGCGACCCGGCCGCGCTGGTCGCCGCGGTGGCCGCGGCAAGCGCCTCCACCGCGCCGGACACGCTGTCCCTGGCGCCCGGCTGCGTCTACACGCTCACCGCACCGGCCGTGCCCGGCGGGCACGAGGGCCTGCCCACGATCAGGGGCACGCTCACGGTCCGCGGCAACGGGGCCACCATCGCCCGCGCCCAGGACGCGCCGCGGTTCCGGCTGATCTCCAACTGGGGCGACCTGACCCTGGAACGGCTCACCCTCACCGGCGGCCACGCGCCGGACGGGGTGGGCGTCAACTCCTACGGCGAGGGCAACCCCGGCGAGTCCGGCGGCGCGATCGAGAACTGGGGACCGCTGACCGTCACCGGCAGCGTGCTCACCGGCAACCGGGCCGGCGCGGGCGCGCCGGGCGCGGACGCCACCGCCACCACGAGGGCCGGCCGCGGCGGGCTCGGCGGCTTCGGCGGCGCGATCTCCTCCTACCACTCCTACTCGATCCCGCTGACCATCACCGGCAGCGTGATCACCGACAACGCCACCGGCCCCGGCGGTCGCGGCGGCAACGGCGCCGGGCGCGAGCCGGGCGCGCGGGGCGGCTCGGGCGGCTTCGGCGGCGGCGTGGACGTCACCAGCGGCGCGGTCCTGCGCATCACCGACACCACCATCAGCGGCAACGTGGCCGCGGACGGCGCGGCGGGCGGCTCCGGCGGACCCGACGGCGGTGGCGGCGGGGACGGCGGCAGCGGCGGCACGGGCGGCGGTGTGGCGGTGGCGAGCAGCCAGGGCACGCCGCTGCGCCCGGTCGTCACCGGGAGCAAGATCACCGGCAACCGGGCCGGCCGCGGCGGCGACGGCGGCGTCGCGCACCCGAACGGGTACTTGGGCTGGGCCGGCTTCGGCGGCAGCGGCGGCGGGCTCAGCGTCTTCTACGACACCCTCACCCTCGACGGCACGACCGTCGCCGACAACGACGCGGGCGAGCCCGGCGGCGGCTACTACCCGCTCCCGGCCAAGGGCGGCGGCATCCACACGCTGAGCGGCCGCGTCGCGCTGGTCAACGGGGCCGAGGTGACCGGCAACCGGCCGGACAACTGCTACTCCGTCGCCGACGTCCCCGGCTGCGTCAACGACGGGCCGGCGTTCGCCGCCCGGGGCTTCGGCGACGCGGGCGCGCGGGACCACCGGTCGGTCGAGGACCTGGCCGACGCGGCCCGCGCCGCGTCGGCGCTGTCGCGCTGATCCCGACGGCGTGCCGTGCCCGTCCGGGGGCTGCCCCGGTCGGGCACGGCACGTCACCGCGCGGCCGAACCGTGCGACTCGACCGACAGGTCGCGCCAGTCGGCCCAGGTCCTGAGCCGGTCCGCGTAGGTCTGCTCGATCAGCTCGTGGAAGCCCTGGCCGAACAGCACGCGCAGCGGCGGGTTCTCGGCGTCCACGAGCTTGAGCAGCGCCCGCGCCGCCGCGGCCGGGTCGCCCGCGGGCATGCTCGCCCCGAACCCCGCCATGCGCCGCCGGTGGGCGTCGTAGGCCGGGTTGGGCTCGGCCTGGAAGCCGTTGGCGAGCGGTTCCGGGTTGCGGCCGTCCCGGGTGGCGAACCCGCCGGGCTCGATCACGGTCACCTTGACCCCGAAGTCGGCGACCTCGCGGGCCAGGGCCTCGTTCAGCCCTTCGAGCGCCCACTTGGAGGCGTGGTACGCGCCGCCGAGCGGCATCGCGACGACGCCCGCGACCGACGAGAGCTGGACGATGTGCCCGGAACCCTGCTCGCGCAGGTGGGGCAGCACGGCCTGGACGACCCACACCGCGCCGAACAGGTTGGTCTCCACCTGGTCGCGGAACTGCCGCTCGGTCAGCTCCTCCACCGCCCCGACCTGGGCGTAGCCCGCGTTGTTCACGACCACGTCGAGGCGGCCGAAGTGCTCCTTCGCCCGGGCCACGCACGCGAAGACCGCGTCCCGGTCGGTGACGTCCAGTTCGAGCGGCAGCACGGCGTCGCCGTACCCGCCCACGAGGTCGTCGAAGCCGTCCACCTTCCGGGCGGTCGCGGCGACCCGGTCACCGCGGGACAGGGCGGCCTCCACGAACCGGCGGCCGAGACCGCGCGAGGAACCCGTGACGAACCAGATCTTGCTCACGATGGCGCTTCCGTTCTGTCGCTGTCGGCTGTCGGCCATGAGGCACCGCCCGCCTCCGCCGTGTGACAGCCCGACACCGTGACCTGCGCCACGCGCGGGTGGTCAGTCGACGTCCTCGAACTCGACCTGGTACCCGAGCGCGCCGAACATGCCGGTCAGCATCTTGCGGGTGTTGTCGTCGGCCCGCTGCACGAGCCCGGACTCCCGCGCCGCGTCCGCGATCTTCTGCTCCGCCGCCACGTAGAACGGCTGCTGGTCCTGCGTCTCCACCAGCGACGCGAGCCGGTCGAGCAGCCCCCGTTCCTGCGCGAACACGTAGCACCGCTCCTGGTCGAGGTTCGGCTTGTCCAGCGCGGCCCGCGGCAGCGCCAGCCGCACCTTCCGGGCCTCGCCGGAGGCGGTGGTCGGCGACACCCGCAACGCGTCCTCGGCCAGCCCGCCGAAGTCCACGTAGGCGTTCACCGTCCCGGCCGCCACGAACAGCGTCCGGTGCCCGGCCAACGCCGAGGGCACGTACCGGACGTCCCGCTCGATGTCGAGCACGACCTGGAACTCGCCCGCCGCGGCGTGGTACTGGCTCAGGTCGCGCAGCGACTGCAAGAGCGCCGGCTGGCTGCGGTCGACGGTGTCGGCGCCGGTGAGGAACCTCGGCACCACCAACACCGCCGCGACCAGCGCCGCGACCGCGACCAGCACCCCCGCCGCCACACCGATGCGCCACCTCATGGCGGCGGGGTACCCGGACCGATCACCGGGGAACCGGCCGGCGGTCACCGTGCGCCACGAGCCGGGGAAGTTGCTCCCCACGGCCGCGCGCACGACCGCCGGGTGTCGTAGCGGCGCACCGGCACCTCCGCCGTGCCGCCCTCCCGCGAAGTCGGGTGGGCCGCGCGTCGTCCTGGTTGGCCGTCGGGCCGGCCCATGGGGTTCGATGGCGGGGGGAGGGAACCCGGGGTGAACGAGGAGAGACCGTGTACGAGACGTTGAAGAAGATCCTCGTCGACACGCTGAAGGTCGCGCCGGAGCAGATCACGCCCGACGCCACGAAGGACGACCTGGACCTGGACTCGCTGGCCTTCGTGGAGCTGTCGATGGTGCTCGGCAAGGAGCACGACCTGCACATCAGCGACGACGAGCTGTTCGACATGGAGACCGTCGGCGACATCGTCGCGCTGATGGAGGAGCGGGCCGGGACGCGGGGGTGAGCGGGCTCGACATCGCGGTCACCGGGATGGGCCTGGTCACGCCCGGCGGCGTCGGCGTGGAGGCCGGGTGGGAGGCCGTGCTGGCGGGTCGCCCGACCGCCGCGCACGACCCGGTGCTGGCGGGCCACGAGGTGACGATCTCGTGCCGCGTCCCCGACTTCGACGCCGACGCGCTGCTGGGCGCGCGGCGCGCGGTCAGGCTCGACCGGTTCGCCCGGCTGGCGCTGGTCGCCGCGCGCGAGGCCGTCGCCGAGGAGGACACCGGGACGTGGGACGCGGCCCGCGTCGGCGTGGTGATGGGCACGTCGGCGGGCGGCGGCGAGACGTTCGAGCGGCAGCACGGCGTGCTGCTCGCCGAGGGGCCGACCGGGGTGTCGCCGCTGCTGCTGCCGATGCACCTGCCGAACATGGTCGCCGGGCAGCTCGCGATGGAGTTCGGCTTCCGGGGCCAGAACCTCGTCGTCTCGACCGCGTGCGCGTCCGGGGCGACCGCGATCGGCGTGGCCTGCGACCTGCTCGCCGCGCGGCGGTGCGACGTGGTGCTGGCGGGCGGGGTGGACGCGCTGCTCACCCCGTTGACCATGGCGGGGTTCGCCCGGATGGGCGCGCTCTCGCGGCGGGCCGACCCGGCGACGGCGTCGCGGCCGTTCGACGCGGACCGGGACGGGTTCGTCGCGGCCGAGGGCGCGGCGGTGCTGGTGCTGCGGCGCGCGGAGGACGCGCGGGCCGACGGGCGGCGGGTCCGGGCGCGGGTCGTCGGGTACGGCGCGTCGGCCGACGCCCACCACATCACCAACCCGCACCCCGAGGGCCGGGGCGTGGTCGCGGCCCTGCGCGCGGCGCTGGCGGACGCGGGCGCTGCCCCCGGCGACGTGCAGCACGTCAACGCGCACGGCACGTCCACGCAGCTCAACGACCTGGTGGAGGGCCGGGTGCTGGCCGAGTTGCTGCCCTCGCGGCCGCTGGTGACCTCGACCAAGGGCGTGACCGGGCACATGATGGGCGCGGCCGGGGCGGCGGAGGCGGTGTTCTCCGTGCTGGCCGTGGAGCGGGGCGTGGTGCCGCCGACCGCGAACCTCGACACCCTCGACCCGCGGCTGGACCTCGACGTGGCGACCACCGCCGTGCCGCGCGCGATCGACCTGGCGGTGAGCAACTCGTTCGGGTTCGGCGGCCAGAACGCGGTGCTCGCCATCGCCCGGGCGTGAAGGGGGCACGATGACCTACCGCGGTGCGGCGATCCTCGGCGTGGGCGCGAGCCTGCCGCCCCGGATCGTCACCAACGACGACCTGGCCGCCCGGCTGGACACCTCCGACCAGTGGATCCGGTCGCGCACCGGCATCGGCGCGCGGCGGTGGGTCGAGCCCGGCACGACGACCTCGGACCTGGCCGCGGACGCGGGCGCGCGGGCGCTGCGCTCCGCCGGGACGTCCACTGTGGACGCGGTGATCGTGGCCACGACCACCCCGGACCGGACGTGCCCGGCCGTCGCGCCGGACGTGGCCGCCCGGCTGGGCCAGGTCGGCGTGCCCGCGCACGACGTGGCCGCCGTGTGCACCGGGTTCCTGTACGGCCTGGCGAACGCGGTCGGGCTGATCGCGAGCGGCGCGGCCCGGACGGTGCTGCTGATCGCCGCCGAGACGTTCTCCACCATCCTCGACCCGCACGACCGCGGCACGGCGGTGATCTTCGGCGACGGCGCGGGCGCGGTCGTCGTCGGCGAGGGCGAAGGGGGTATCGGCCCGTGCGTGCTCGGCAGCGACGGCAGGGGCGCGGACCTCATCCAGGTGCCCGCGGGCGAGGACCACTTCAGGATGAGCGGCAAGGAGGTGTTCCGGCACGCGGTGGAGCGGATGTCGGAGGTCGGGCTGGAGGCGCTGGCCCGCGCCGGCCTCGGGCCGGACGACGTCGACCACCTCGCCCCGCACCAGGCGAACCGCCGCATCTGCGACGCGGTCGCGCACCGGCTGGGCATCGACGGGGCGAGGGTGCTGTCGGACCTCGACGCCGTGGGCAACACGGCCGCCGCCTCGATCCCCGTCCTGCTCGCCGACGCCGCCGCGGCCGGTCGGCTGAAGCCGGGCGACCGGGTGCTGACGGTCGCCTTCGGCGGCGGCCTGACCTGGGGCGCGGCCACCCTGGTGTGGCCGGACGTGACGGCCGGCTTCGGCGTGCTGGGCGAGGGCTGACCCGTGCTCGCCGACCCGCGCGTGGAGGTGGTGGAGCGGTCCGGGGACACCGTGGTGGCCCGGGTGGCGGTCGCGGCCGACGACCCCGTGTTCGCGGGCCACTTCCCGGGCCTGCCGGTGCTGCCCGGCCTGTCCGTCGTGGCCCTGGTGGACCGGGTCGCGGCCGTGCCGGGGACGCGGTTGGCCGGCATCGAGTCGGCCCGCTTCGCGCGCCCGGTGTTCCCCGGCGCCGAGTTGACGGTCCGGCTGACCCGTGACGCCGGGCGGTGCGCGGCGGTGGTGAGCGACGCCGAGGGCGTGGTCGCGCGGGTCAGGCTCCGGTACGAGGACGTGGCGTCGTGAGCGACGTCCTGCGGCTGCTGCCGCACCGCTACCCGCTGCTGCTGGTGGACCGCGTGGCGGAGGTGGCGCCGGGGGAGTCGTTGACCGCGCTCAAGGCCGTCACCGCCAACGAACCCTGCTACGCGGACGGTCCCGGCGACTACCCCTCGACGTTGCTGGTCGAGTCGTGGTGCCAGGCGGCGGTGCTGCTGGCGTCCTGGGACCGGCCGCGGCCCGACCGGGTGTTCGTCCTCGGCGCGGTCGCGGACGTGGCGTTCCACCGGCCCGTCACGCCGGGGTGCGTGGTGCGGCACTCGGTGCGCGTCCTGGACGCCCGGGACGACACGGTGGCGCTGACGGGGCGGTCCGAGGTCGACGGGCAGGTGGTGCTGACGGTCGGCCGGGTCGTGACGACCGCCCGCGCCGTCGCCGACCTGCGTGCCTAGACTCGGGACCGTGACCGACGGTGCGCTGCGCTTCGTGCACGCGGGCTTCGGCCCGGACGCCGTGCCGTACGACCGGGGGTACGCCGAGCAGCGGCGGCTGCACGCCGCCCGCGTCGCCGACGAGATCGGCGACGTCTGCGTGCTCCAGGAGCACCTGCCCGTCTACACGGCGGGCAAGCGCACCAGGCCCACCGCCCTGCCGGCCGACGACGTCGCCGTGCTGACCGTGGACCGCGGCGGCGAGATCACCTGGCACGGACCCGGCCAGCTCGTCGGCTACCCCGTGGTGAAGCTGCCGGTGCCGCTCGACTCGGTCGGCCACGTCCGCCGGATCGAGGACGCGCTGATCGGCACGTGCGCCGAGTTCGGCGTCGAGACCGCCCGGCTGGCCGGCCGCAGCGGCGTGTGGGTGCTCGGCGACCGGCCGCCCGCGCCGGACGTGCCGCCGTCGGCCGCCCGCGCGCACGGGCAGCACCGCAAGATCGCGGCGATCGGCGTGCGCATCGAGCGGTGCACGAGCCTGCACGGGTTCGGCCTCAACTGCGACCCGGACCTGACCGCGTTCGACCGGATCGTGCCGTGCGGCATCGAGGACGCCGGCGTCACGTCGCTGGCCGCCGAGCTGGGCCGCCCGGTCGCGGTGGCCGAGGTGCTGCCGGTGGTCGAACGCCACCTGACGAGGGTGTTCGCCGGCCTCCGCTGACCGGCCGGCTCACAGGAAGCGGGCCACCGTGCGGGCGATGCCGGCCGCGTCGAGGTCGTGCATGCGCAGGATGTCGCCGCGCGACCCGTGCGGCAGGAAGTCGGCGGGCAGGCCCAGCACCCGCAGCCGGCGGCTCAGCCCGGCGTCCCGCAGCGCCGCCGCCACGGCCTCGCCGACCCCGCCGCGGCGCACGCCGTCCTCGACGCACACCACCACCCGGTGCTCGGCGGCCAGCGCCACCACCGCCGGGTCGACCGGCGTCACCCAGCGCGGGTCGCACACGGTCACGCCGACGCCCTCGCCCGCCAGCGACACGGCGGCGGCCACCCCGTCCGCCGCCAGCACGCCGACCGCCACCAGCAGCACGTCCCGGCGGGACGGGCGGTGCAGCACGTCCACCCCGCCGAGCCGGTCCACCGCGGCGACGTCGCCGCCGAGCGCGCCCTTCGGGAAGCGGACCGCGGTCGGCCCGTCGTCGGCGACCGCCTCGTCCAGCAGCTCGCGCAGCCGCGTGCCGTCGCGCGGCGCGGCCACCCGCAGGCCGGGCACGACGCGCAGCAGCGCCAGGTCCCAGGCGCCGTGGTGGCTCGGCCCGTCCTCGCCGGTCACCCCGGCCCGGTCGAGCACCAGCGTGACCGGCAGGCGGTGCAGCGCCACGTCCATCAGCACCTGGTCCACCGCCCGGGTCAGGAACGTCGAGTACACCGCCACCAACGGCCGCAGCCCGCCCATGGCCAGCCCCGCCGCGCACGTCACCGCGTGCTGCTCGGCGATCCCGGTGTCCAGCACCCGGTCGGGGAACGCCTCGGCGAACGCGGTCAGCCCGGTCTGGTGCAGCATGGCCGCGGTCAGGCACACCAGGTCCGGGTGCCGGTCGCCGAGCACCAGCAGGTGCTGCCCGAACACCGACGTCCACCCCGGTCCGCGCGGCGACGACGGCGGGGGCACGGCGTGCAGGCGGTCGACCGGGTCCTGCTCCGCCGGGGGATGGCCCTTGCCCTTCTCGGTCACGCAGTGCACGACCACGGGCCGCCGCAACGCCTTCGCCGCGACCAGCGCCTCCTCCACCCGGCGCACGTCGTGCCCGTCGACCGGGCCGAGGTAGCGCAGCCCGAAGTGGTCGAACACGGTCGCGCCACCGCCCGCGCGCAACGCGGCCAGGTGCCCGCCCACCGCGCCCGCGGTCGGCGCGTAGGACCGGCCGTTGTCGTTGAGCACCACGACCACCGGGTGGTCCACGCCGCCGAGGTTGTTCAACGCCTCCCACGCCATGCCGCCGGTCAGCGCGCCGTCGCCGACGACCGCCACCACGTGCCGGTCGTGCTCGCCGCGCAACCGGGCCGCCCGCGCCAGGCCGTCCGCGTAGGACAGCGCCGTCGACGCGTGCGAGTTCTCCACCAGGTCGTGCGGGGACTCCGCCCGGCACGGGTAGCCGGACAGGCCGCCCTCGCGGCGCAGGTCGGCGAACGCGTCCGCGCGCCCGGTGAGCATCTTGTGCACGTACGACTGGTGGCCGGTGTCGAACACGATCCGGTCCCGCGGCGAGCGGAACACCCGGTGCAGCGCCAAGGTCACCTCGACCACGCCCAGGTTCGGCCCGAGGTGGCCGCCGGTGCGGGTCACCGCGTCGACCAGGCGGCTCCGCAGCGCGCGGGCCAGGCCGGGCAGCGCGCCCGGCGGCAGCCCGGGCAGGTCGGCGACGCCGGGCGTGGGCGCCCGGACGGTCCTGCGGAAGGTGCCGGTGTCGGTCATCAGGCCGCTCCTGCGGTTCGGTGGCCCTCGCGCGAACCACGGACGAGGCGAAAGTCCTCCACCGCGGGAGTCGGTTCAAGCAGGCCCACGCGAACGGGGACCGCCTGCCACACGGTCGTGTGGGTCGGGCGGGCTACCGCCGATCCGGTGAGGCCGTCGCTGCCGGTGCCGGCCCCCGCCGCTCAGCGCAGGTGGCGGTCGAAGAACGACACCACCTAGGGCGGCTCGCCGCCCCGGTCGGCACGATCGACCCGGCCGTGTCGGTGTCGACCGTGCGCCGGGACGCGTCGATCCGGCGGTCCTCGGTGCATCGCCTCGGCGGCGATCGTGCCGCCGAGCCCGTGGCCGTACGCGCCCGCCCGGCGCAGGTCCGGCGCGCGGCCGAGACCCGTCGGGAGCGCGCGGCCCCCCGCGTCCGGGTTGCCGCCCGCCGCCAGCACCTCCAGCGCGTCGAGCACCAAATCCACGTCCGCGAGCCGGGCGGCGATCGCCGCCGGCCGGTGTGGGGGAACCCCGGGCAGCCCGATCGGGCGCGGCCCGCTCGGCAGGTCCACCAGGACCGTCTCGCCGGGGTGGTCGATCGACACCACGACGTACCCGCGGCTCGCCGGCTCCTCGGCCGCGGTGACGCCGAAGGCGCTCGGGTCGACCAGCCCGGGGCCGTGGAGCACGACGGCCAGGACCGCCCCGGACAGCTTCTTGGCGTTGATCATCTTCCCCCCTCCGGTGCGCGCCCGTCCGCGCCGGCGGACGGTCGGCGCCTCCCCCGAAGCGCTCACGGCACCCGCCCCATCACACCGCGACGGACGTCGGACCGCTCGTTCTTTCGATCCACCCCAACGGCTCTGGTGCGAATTTCTACCAAGTGGTAGAAATTGTGGGAGCGCTTCCACAAGTCAACGCAGACGTCAGGAGCCGGGATGACCAGAACGTCCGTGCAGCTCTACTCGGTCCGCGACGCGTTCGCCGCCGACCCCGTCGACACCCTCCGGCGACTCGCCGCCATCGGCTTCACCCGCGTCGAGCCCTACGGCGTGGTCGAGAACGCCGAGGTGCTCCGCACCGCCCTGCCCGACCACGGCCTCACCGCGCCGACCGCGCACGCCCGGCTCCTGGGGGCCGACCAGCACGCCGTCTTCGCCGCCGCGGCCGAGTGCGGCATCGAGGTCGTCATCGACCCCTACGTGGGCGAGGAGAAGTGGCGCGACCCGGCGGACGTCGCCGCCACCGCCGCCGCGCTGAACGCCGCGGCCGAGGTCGCCGCCGGGCACGGCGTCCGCGTCGGCTACCACAACCACTGGTGGGAGCTGGCGTCCCGGATCGACGGCCGCAGCGCGTTCGAGGTGCTGGCCGACCAACTCGACCCGGAGGTGGTGCTGGAGGTGGACACGTACTGGGCGACGGTCGGCGGCGAGGACGCGCCCGCGCTGCTGCGCCGCCTCGGCGACCGCGTGCACGCGCTCCACGTCAAGGACGGCGGTCTCGCGCGCGACGGGTCGGGACAGGTGCCGGCCGGTCGGGGGCGGGTGCCCGTGGCCGAGGTGCTGGCCGCCGCGCCGGACGCGTTGCGCGTGGTCGAGTTCGACGCCTACGACGGCGACGTGTTCGACGGGATCGCCGCGAGCCGCGCGTTCCTCGCCGAGGTCGAGGCGTGAGCGCGCCGGTCGGCGTCGGGGTCGTCGGCACGGGCGTCATCAGCGACGAGTACCTGCGCAACCTCACCGCCTTCCCGGACGTGCGGGTGCTGGCCGTCGCGGACCTCGACCCGGAGCGGGCCGCGGCGCGGGCGGCCCGGCACGGCGTGCCGCGCGCGTGCCGGGTGGACGAACTGCTCGCCGACCCGGCGATCGAGGTGGTGGTCAACCTGACCGTGCCCGCCGCGCACGTGGACGTCGGCCTGGCCGCGCTGGAGGCGGGCAAGCACGTGTGGTCGGAGAAGCCGCTCGCGCTGGACCGGGCCGGCGCCCGCGCGCTGCTCGACCTGGCCGACCGGCGGGGGCTGCGGGTGGCGTGCGCGCCCGACACCGTGCTCGGCGCGGGGTGGCAGACCGCGCGGCGGGCGGTGGACGCCGGGCTGATCGGCGAGCCGCGCACCGCCCTGGCCCTGTTCCAGACGCCGGGCCCGGAGAGCTGGCACCCCGCGCCGGAGTTCCTGTTCCAGGCGGGCGGCGGGCCGCTGCTCGACATGGGTCCGTACTACCTGACCGGCCTGGTGCACCTGTTCGGCCCGATCCGCCGGGTCACCGCCACCGGCGACCGGGCCCGCGACACCCGGGTGATCGGGTCCGGGCCGAGGGCGGGCGTCGAGTTCCCGGTGACCGTGCAGACCACGGTCACGGCGCTGGTCGAGTTCGCCCGCGGCGGCTCCGCGCAGGCGGTGTTCAGCTTCGACTCGGCGTTGACCCGCGCGGGGGTCGTGGAGGTCTCGGGCACGCTCGGCACCGTGGTGCCGCCCGACCCCAACCGGTTCGACGGCGACACCGCGCTGCACCTGCCCGACGGCGCGCGGACGCTCGCCCCGCAGGGGCACACCGCGTCGCGCGGCACGGGGGTGCTGGACCTGGTCCGGTCGCTGCGGGCCGGCGAGCCCGCCCGCGCGTCCGGCGAGCTGGCCTACCACGTGCTCGACGCCATGCTCGCGATGGAGGAGTCCATCGCGCGGGGGAGCGCGGTGGACGTCGGCAGCACGGTCGAGCCGCCGCCGGCGCTGCCGGTCGACTGGGACCCGCACGCGGTCAGTCCAGCGGCACCGTGAGCAGCGTGCCCAGGTAGAACCGCAGCGAGCCGACCAGGTCCACCTCGTCCGGCGTGGTGAGCCACTGGACCTGGAGGCCGTCCATCAACGCGATGAACGTCAGCGCCGCGGTGGCCGGGTCGACGCCGGGGCGCAGCTCGCCCCGGTCGGCGAGGGCGTGGAACGAGCCGACCACGGCCTCGCGCGCCGCCCGGTAGTGGCGGACGAAGTAGGCGTGCGCCGGGTGGTCGTCGGCGACGGCCTCGGCGGCCAGCCGCGAGTAGAGGTCCACGATGCCGGGGTGGCGGACGTTGTGCTCGGCCAGCGCGAGGAAGTGGCGCAGCACGTCCAGCCCCGGCGCGGCCTTCAACTGCTCGCGCTCGACGTCCTCCGCGTCCCGGCGCTCCAGCACGGCCGCGAGGAGCGCTTCCTTGGTGGGGAAGTAGTACAGCAGCCCCGCGTGCGTGATCCCGGCGCGCTTGGCGATCTCGCGCAGCGAGGAGCCGTGGTACCCCGCTTCGCCGTAGACCGCGACCGCGGCGGTGATGATGTCCTCGCGTCGGATCCGGCCCTTCAGGTAACCGCCGGTCACTGGCCCGCCGTCGTCTCGCGCACGCGGACATCATGCCGCACCGCCGGCGGGCACGACGCGGCGACGGCGCTCGGCCGGGGCGGCGCGGCAGGCCGCCGCACGGCGGCGCACCCGTGCGGCGACACGTCCGCACGCCCGCGCGCCCTCCGCCGATCGGCGGAACGATGTTGACGCACCGTGCACGCCTTTCGGCCCACTTACGGCCATTCGTGCACGACTTTTGTTGGTGGCAAGCAAAAGTATTGCCAACTTCGGTTCGTTCTGAACAGAATGGCGCTCGCGTTCCAGCCTGTGAGCTGGACCACAGAACACCGTCCGCGAAGCCCAGCGTTGTGCGAACGAGGAGACAGCGGTGCGACGTCCACGCAGCTCCCCCGGAACCCGACCACGACCCACCCGCCGACCCCGTGCCCTCCCGACCCTCGTCGCCGCCGCCCTCGGCGCGATGACCCTGGTGGCGACGCCCGCGGCGGCGCACCCGGACGGCGAGCACCTCCTCGTCTTCTCCAAGACCGCCGGCTTCCGGCACGACTCGATCCCCGACGGCGTCGCCGCGATCACCGAACTGGGCGCGGCCCACGGCTTCACCGTCGAGGCGACCGAGGACGCGGGCGCGTTCACCGACGCGAACCTGGCCCGGTTCGACGCGGTGGTCTGGCTGTCCACCACCGGCGACGTCCTCGACGACGCCCAGCAGCAGGCGTTCCAGCGGTTCGTGGAGGGCGGGGGCGGTTACGCGGGCGTGCACGCCGCCGCCGACACCGAGTACTCCTGGCCCTGGTACGGCGAGCTGGTCGGCTCCTACTTCAAGTCGCACCCGAACATCCAGCCCGCCGCCGTCGAGGTGGAGGATCACGACCACCCCTCCACCGCGCACCTGCCGGACACCTGGACCCGCACCGACGAGTGGTACAGCTACCGGTCCAACCCCCGCTCGCGGGTCAAGGTGCTGGCCGCGCTGGACGAGTCCAGCTACACGCCCACCGACCCGTCCGGCGACCACCCGATCTCCTGGTGCCACACCCCCGGCCAGGGCCGCTCCTGGTACACGGGCATGGGGCACACCAAGGAGTCCTACGCCGACCCCGCGTTCCGCCAACACCTGCTCGGCGGCCTGCGGTACGCGCTCGGCGTCGCGCCCGCCGACTGCGAACCCGCCGACGCCCCGCCCACCGACGCCGACTTCGACCAGGTCACCCTCGCGCTCGGCGAGGAGAAGACCGGCGAGCCCATCGCGTTGGCCGTGCTGCCGGACCGCAAGGTGGTGCACACCTCGCGCGACGGCCGGGTCTGGCTGACCACGCCGGAGGCCACCACCACGCTCGCCGGCCGCGTGCCCGTCTACAACCACGACGAGGACGGGTTGCAGGGCGTGGCCGTCGACCCCGGCTTCGCCGACAACCGCTGGCTCTACCTGTACTACGCGCCACCGCTCGACACGCCCGCGGGCGACGCGCCGGAGAACGGCGCCGCCGCGGACTTCGCGCGGTTCCGGGGCCACAACCAGCTGTCCCGGTTCAAGCTGACCACCGACGGCGTGCTCGACCTGGCCAGCGAGCAGCGCATCCTCCAGGTGCCCGCCGACCGCGGCCTGTGCTGCCACGCCGGCGGCGAGATCGACTTCGACGCCGCCGGGAACCTGTACCTGTCCACCGGCGACGACACCAACCCGTTCGCCAGCGACGGCTACACCCCGATCGACGAGCGCGCCGACCGCAACCCGGCGTTCGACGCGCAGCGGTCCTCGGCCAACACCGCCGACCTGCGCGGCAAGGTGCTGCGGATCAAGGTCCGGGACGACGGCACCTACACCGTGCCGGACGGCAACCTGTTCCCGCCCGGCACCGACAAGACCCGGCCCGAGATCTACGCCATGGGCTTCCGCAACCCGTTCCGCTTCGCCGTCGACAAGGCCACCGGCTGGATCCACCTCGGCGACTACGGCCCCGACGCCGGCGCCGCCAACCCCGCCCGCGGACCCGGCGGCAGCGTCGAGTTCAACCTGATCAAGGGACCGGGCAACTACGGCTGGCCCTACTGCGTCGGCGACAACACCCCCTACATCGACTACGACTTCGCCACCGGCACCTCCGGCGGGGCCTTCGACTGCGCCGCGCCGAAGAACACCAGCCCCCACAACACCGGGCTGGTGGACCTGCCGCCCGCGCAACGCGCCTGGATCGGCTACGACGGCGGTTCGGTGCCCGAGTTCGGCACCGGCGGCGAGTCGCCCATGGGCGGGCCCACCTACGACTTCGACCCCGACCTGGACAGCCCGACGAAGTTCCCGGAGTCGTTCGACGGCAAGACCTTCGCCTACGAGTGGGACCGCGGCTGGATCAAGACCATCGACGTCGGCCCGGCCGGCGAACGCGGCGCGATCACGCCGTTCTTCGACTCGATGACGCTCACCCGGCCGATGAACCTGGAGTTCGGCCCGGACGGCTCGCTGTACGTGCTGGACTACGGCAGCGGCTACTTCGGCGGCGCGGCCGACTCGGCGGTCTACCGCATCGACTACACCAGGGGGCGACACACCCCGGTCGCCAAGCTGGCCGCGGACAAGACGTCCGGACCCGCGCCGCTCACCGTGCGGTTCGACCCCGGCGGCACGGCCGACGAGGACGGCGACCCGTTGACCTACGCGTGGGACTTCGACGGCGACGGCGCCACCGACTCCACCACCGCCGGACCGGTCACCCACACCTACACCGCGACCGGCCGGTTCACCGCGAAGCTGTCGGTCACCGACCCCACGGGCCTGGTCGGCTCGGCGAGCGTCGTGGTCACCGTCGGCAACACCGCGCCCGTGGTGGTGCTGAACGCGCCCGCCGACGGCCGGGTGTTCAGCTTCGGCGACCAGGTGCCGTTCTCGGTGACCGTCACCGACCCGGAGGACGGGCAGGTCGACTGCGCCAAGGTGACCGTGGAGTACATCCTCGGCCACGACAGCCACGGCCACCCGCTCAGCCGCGCCACCGGGTGCGAGGGCGTCATCGCCACGCCGTCCGACGGCGGGCACGGCATGGAGGCCAACATCTTCGGCGTCATCAACGCCTCCTACACCGACGGCGGCGGCGCGCCCGGCGCGCCCGCGCTCACCGGCGAGGCCGAGGTCGTGCTGCAACCCAAGCACAAGCAGGCCGAGTTCTTCACCGCCATGCAGGGCGTGCAGGTGGTCGAGAACGGCTCCGCCGAGGGCGACAAGCGCGTCGGCTACCTCGACAACGGCGACTGGATCGCGTTCGACCCGGTCAACCTCGGCGGCGTCACGGCGATCGGCTACCGCGTGTCCTCCGGCGGCAACGGCGGCGCGATCGAGGTGCGCGTGGACTCCCCGACCGGTCCGCTGGTGCAGCGCGCGCCGGTGCCGTCCACGGGCGGCTGGGACAACTACGTGGAGCTGGCGCCCTCGCCGATCACCGACCCGGGCGGCACGCACCGGCTGTTCCTGGTGTTCACCGGCTCCGGGAGCCTGTTCGACGTGGACGCGATCCGGTTCACCACCGGCACGCCCCCGCCCACCTGGGAACCGGTGCGGCACACGCCCGCCGAGTCGCACACCGCCCAACGCGGCACCACGGTCATCCGGGCCGCGGAGGCGCAGGGCGGCAGCCAGGTCGGCAACATCCACGACCGCGACTGGATCGCGTTCGACGACGTCTCGCTGGCCGGCGTGACCGGCATCGGCTACCGGGTCTCCTCCGCCACGGCGGGCGGCACGATCGAGGCGCGCCTCGACTCGCCGACCGGTCCGCTGGTGCTCAGCACCCGCGTCGCCGGCACCGGCGGCTGGCGCTCCTACGCCGACCTGCCGCCGTCGTCGGTCACCGACCCGGGCGGCACGCACCGGCTGTACTTCGTGTTCCGCGGTGGGCGCGGCGCGTTGCTCGACCTGGACACGATCACGTTCCGCGGTCCGGGCACGGTCAAGGCCGTCGACGTGCCCGCGGAGGCGTTGACCGCGCAGCAGGGCGTCGCGGTGTACGACCGGGAGACCGCCCAGGGCGGCAAGCGGGTCGGCGAGATCCACGACGGCGACTGGGTGTCGTACGCGGCGGTGGACCTGTCGCGGACCGCCGGCCTCGGCTACCGGGTGTCGTCCGCGGGCGTCGGCGGCACGATCGAGGCGCACGCCGACTCGCCGACCGGTCCGCTGGTGCACGAGCCGGTGGCCGTGCCGGTCACCGGGAGCTGGGACCTCTACCTCGACCTGGCGCCCCAGCAGGTCGGCCTGACCGGCGTGCGCGACCTGTACCTGGTGTTCAAGGGCGCGGCCGACCGCCCGCTGTTCGACGTCGACACCGTCAGGCACCTGCGCTACCGGCCGCTCGGCCCCGCCTGCCCGCCGGCCGGGCTCGAACCCGGCTACCGCAGCCTCTACGACGGCACGGGCACGGACGGGTGGCGCCAGGCCGGCCCCGGCCGGTTCGTCGAGGACGACTGCGCGCTGCGCACCGAGGGCGGCATGGGGCTGCTCTGGTTCGAGGAGGAGTTCTCGGCCTACCGCCTCAAGTTCGACTGGAAGGTCGCGGGCGACGACAACTCCGGCCTGTTCGTCGGCTTCCCCGACCCCGGCGCGGACCCGTGGGTGGCCGTGAACCAGGGCTACGAGGTGCAGATCGACGCCACGGACGCGCCGGACCGCACCACGGGCGCGATCTACTCGTTCCAGTCGGCCAACCTGCCCGTGCGCGATGCGGTGCTCAAACCGCCGGGCGAGTGGAACACCTACGAGATCGTGGTGTCCGGCCAACGCCTCCGCGTCTTCCTCAACGGCGCGCTGGTGAACGACTTCACCAACACCGACCCCGCGCGCGACCTCACCCGCGGGCACATCGGCCTGCAGAACCACGGCGACGGCGACGACGTGTGGTTCCGCAACATCCGCGTCAAGGAGCTGTCCCGATGACCGAGGAGTCACCCATGCCGTCCCGCCGCACGTTCCTCAGCACCGCCCTCGCCGCCGGCGCGGCCGCCGCCCTGCCCGCCACCGCGTCGGCCACCGGGGCGGGCCCCGGCCGACCGCGTCGCCGGGTGCCCCGGGAGTCGATCAGCATCCAGCTCTACACGCTGCGCGACCTCATCGGCGACGAGCCCGAGCCCGTGCTGTCCGCGCTGGCCGACATCGGCTACCGGAAGGTCGAGCTGGCCGGCACGTACGGGCGCAGCGCCGCCGAGTTCGCCGCCGTGCTGCGGCGGTGCGGGCTGCGCGCCACGTCCAGCCACGTCGGCATCGACGGCGACCTCGACCAGGTCATCGCCGACGCGCGCACCCTCGGCAACAAGTACGTCGTGGTGCCGTGGGTGAATTACGGGACGCTGGCCGAGTGGCGGGCGTTCACCGCCCGGCTGGAGGCGGCGGGGGACAGGCTGCGACGGGCCGGGCTCAACCTCGGCTACCACAACCACGCGCACGAGTTCGCGCGCGTGGAGGGCGTCCGGCCGTTCGACGTGATCACGTCCGGGACGACCCGTCGCAACGTGCACCTGGAGCTGGACCTGTACTGGGCCGTGACCGGCGGCGTGGACCCCGTCGAGGTGTACCGGTCGCAGTTCCCGCGGGTGCGGCAGTTCCACGTGAAGGACCGCGCGGCCGACGGGTCGTTCGCCGACCTCGGCACGGGCACGATCGACTTCGCGGCGATCTTCCGGGCCGCGGACGTCACCGAGTACATCGTAGAGAACGACCAGCCGCGCGACGCCCTCACCACCGCCCGCGTCGGTTACGAGTACCTGACCAACCTGCGGTTCTGACCGACCGGCGGGCACGGCGCTCGCCGTGCCCGCCCCGGGCCGCGCCGCACCCCTCGTTCGGCGCGGTTCGAGCGTCGCCGAGCCCGCCCGCACCGGCAAGAGGTCCGGTGCGTCCCGGACAAGTCCGCGGTGTCCGGGCAGGTCGGCCGCCCGCCGTCCGGCGTGCCGGACAGCCGCCCGGCCACTTGCCCGGCATCGCCGGCGACCAGCAGGATGCGCGTGTGATGTCGGACGGTGGCCGGCCGGACACCACACGTGACGCGGCCGGGTTCGTGGCGATGCTGCGGGAGCTGAAGGAGCGGTCGGGGCTGACCCTGCGCGGGCTGGAGGAGCGTGCCGCGGCGCGCGGCGAGGTGCTGGCCCGCAGCACCGTCGCCGACATGCTGCGCAAGGACGCCCTGCCCCGCCCGGAACTGCTCGCCGCGTACGTGCGGGCGTGCGGGGTCGAGCGCCCGGAACCCTGGCTCCGGGCCCGCGAACGACTGGCCGTCGGCCTGGTCGATCCGAACGCGCCGCTCCCCACCGAGCCTCCCACCACCCCGTCTGTGCCGTCTGTGCCGCCTGTGGAGCCGTCCGCCACCCCGCCCGTGCCGTCGCCGGTGGATCCGCTCGCGCCACCGCCCGGCCGGCCGCCTTCGCCGCCGTCCGCGCCGCCGTGGGGAGGGTCGCCCTCGCTGCCGTCCGTGCCGCTGACGGGAGAGCCGCCGGTGTCGCCGTCGGCCGAGCGGCCTGTGCCGCAGCCCGGCGGACCGCCCGTGCCGCCGTTCGACCGGTCGCCCTCGCCGCTGTCGGGCGAGTCGCCCGCCGTGCCGCCCGTGCCGCTCGTGCCGCCCGGCGAGTCGCCCGCGCCGCCGTCTCCGCCGCCGTCTCCGCCGCCGTCCGGCGGGCTGCTCGCGCCCCTGTCCGGCGAGCCGCCCACACCGCCGAGGCCGCCGTGGCGACGTCCGGCGGTGGCGCTGGTCGCGTTCGTCGTCGCGGCGGTCCTGGTCCGGGCCGACCAGCCGAACCCGCCGGGCACGACCGCGCTGGAGCAGACCGGCGGGTCGAACGCCGAGCCGGGCGACACCGGCGGGCCGAGCGCCGAACTTCTGCCCGTGGCGCCGGCGGGCAGTTGGGTGACCATCCACGCGGCCGACGCGCCCGACCTGTGCCTCACCGAGGGGCGTGACGGCTCCGGCCGCTACCACGCGGCCGTCGCGGCCCTCCAGCCGTGCGCCGCACCGGGGCCGCGGGTGCTGCTGGAGCCGGTCGACGACGAGTTCACCACGATCAAGTGGGAACACCCGAGCGAGAAGGTCCTGGGCTGCCTCACGGTGCTGCGCTCGGGGCCGGCGCGACACCTGCTCGAACCCTGGGACAACTGCGCCGACGACAACCTGGACCAGCTCTTCCGCGTCGAACGCGTCCGCGACCAGCGCTACCGGTTCCGGTCGGCGGGCGGTTCGGCGTGCGTCGGGCTGCGCGGCGGCGTGGTGCGGGAGGGCGCGGAGGCGGTGCGCGAGCCGTGCGCCGACGAGCGGGACCAGGAGTTCACCGTCGACCTCCGGACCGGAGGGGGCTGACCCGGCGGGGCGGCGCGCGGCCTCGGTCGGCGCGCCCCGCCCGCGCGTTCCCGCTGCCGCCGAACGGACCAGCGCCGTTGTTACGCTCACCGCCGTGCGCAAGACGATCCTGATCACCGGCGCGAGCGCCGGCCTGGGCGCGGAGATGGCCCGCCAGTTCGCCGCCCTGGGCCGTGACCTGGCGCTCTGCGCGCGGCGCACCGACCGGCTGGACGTCCTGCGCGCGGACCTCACCGCGGCCCACCCCGGTGTCTCGGTGTCCACCCGGCCGCTCGACGTGACCGACCACGACGCGGTGTTCACCGTGTTCCGCTCGTTCGCCGAGGAGTTCGGCACGATCGACCGGATCGTGGTCAACGCGGGCATCGGCAAGGGCAGGCCCATCGGCACGGGCGGCTTCCCCGCCAACCGGCGCACCGCCGAGACCAACTTCGTCGCCGCCCTGGCCCAGTGCGAGGCCGCGATGGAGCTGTTCTACCGCCAGGGGCACGGCCACCTGGTGCTGATCTCGTCGGTGAGCGCGGTGCGCGGCATGCCGAAGTCCATGACCACCTACGCCGCCACGAAGGCCGCCGTGTCGGCGCTGGCCGAGGGCATCCGCGCGGACGTGCTCGGCACGCCGATCAAGGTCAGCGCGATCCTGCCCGGCTACATCAGGTCGGAGATGAACCCGGAACAACGCGCCCCGCTGCTGGTGGACACGGCGGTGGGCGTGCGGGCGATGGTGCGCGCCGTCGAACGCGAGGCGCCGAGCGCCTGCGTGCCGGCGTGGCCGTGGAGGGTGCTCGCCCCGGTCATCCGCCACGCGCCCCTGCGGCTGATCAAGCGCGCGCTCTAGTCGCCGTCCTCCTTCGACTCGCCGCGACGGCGCATGAACGCGAACCCGGGGATGCCCAGGATCGCCTGCCGCACGTCGTTGGTGACCTCCAGCAGTTGGTGGATGTCCGGCCCCACGCGGTCCAGCGTGGCCAGGATCGGCAGCACGTCGTCGATCAGGTGCCTGGTCAGCACCGGGAGCTGGTCCACCAGCTCCACGGCGGCGTCCACCTCCTGCGGCGACAGGTCGTCCACGAACCGCTGCGCCAGCGGCTGCGCCTTGAGCGCGATCGGGGCGTAGCTGTCCAGCAGCTCGCGCGACGTGCGGGCGGTGCGGCCCACGTCGGTCGTCACGCCCTCGGCCGTCGCCGTGACCGCCTTGGCCCGCCCGACCAGCGCCTCGGTCTCCTCCAACACGCGTTCGGTGCGGGTGACCAGCTCGTCGGCGCGGCGCACGACGGCCTCGGCCGCGCCCAGCAGGTCGAGCACGCGGCCGGGCACGGACACGGCGGTCTCGACGGTCGTCCTCGCCAGACCGAACAGGGCACGCGGGGTCAGGTCCATGCCCCCACTGTGCCGGACGGAGCCGTCGCGGGCCTCAGGGAGATCCCTGAGCGAGTGATCCTTGTCCGAGTCGTCCAGACCAATTACAGTGACCTGCGCCACCGCCTTGACGTTCCCCCTCGCCGGGGAGTCGAAGGAGGCGCGCATGCCCAGAACGCTCCGAGCCCTCGTCGGGGCGGTGCTCGCCGGTGGCCTGCTGATGGCGTCGCCGGTCGCGCACGCCCAGGTCGAGTCCGGACCGTGGACGTCCTACTCGCCCACGTTCACCGTGCAGGAACGGGGCTGCGGCGAGGTCGCGGACCTCACCTTCCGCCTGACCTGCGCCACCGCGAGCGGCGACCAGCGCGCCGAGCGCCGGTACGCCACCTACACCGGCGGCACCCGCCAGTTCGAGGGGTCGGTCCGGATCACCAGCCTCGGCGGCACCCGGATCAGCCTGAAGCAGACGTTCCACGAGTCCGCGGCCGGCCCGTACTTCATGCTGGCCGTGGAGCGGGGCGGGCGGCTGTACGCGGTGCACGGCGGCGCCACCGTCGCCACCGGCGCGACCGTCGGCGCGACCGTGCGGGTGAACACCGTGCACGTGGTCGGCGGCGAGCACCGCACGTACGTCAACGGGTCGCTCAAGCACACCTACGCCGGCCCCGGCGGCAGCTTCTACGACAAGTTCGGCGCCTACCGCACCAACAGCGGCCAGGGACCGGCCACGGTGGTGTGGAGCGGCATCCGGTTCTGGCGCAAGTGAGGCGGCTCGTCCTGGTGTCGGTGCTGCTCCTGGCCGCGTGCGGTCGGGAGCAGCGCCCGACGCTCACCGCCACGCTGACCTCGCCGACCGACGTGTCCCTGGTGTGGGAGGCGGAGCCGGGCACGGCGGGCCAGGTCGTCGAGTACGCCCACGAGCCCGACGGCGCGTACACCGTGCTGGGGTTCGTGCCGCCCGACCGGACGTCGTTCGAGCACCCGGACCTCATCCCGAGGACGTCGTTCCACTACCGGATCCGGTCGTTCCACGGCCCGGCCTCGCCGACCGTGGACGTCACCCTGCCTCCCGGCGACGACGTGCCCGAGTCCGACGACCACGCCTGGGCCGAACCCGTGACCGGCTCCGGCGGCGACCGCCCGGTGCGCTCGGCCGACGCCGGCCCCGCCGACTTCCGGGCCGAGGTCCGGCACGCCAACGGGATCCTGTTCACGTGGACCGACCGGGCACAGGGGGAGGAGGGCTACCTGCTGGAGGTCCGACCCGCCGGGGCGGCGGACTTCTCGGTGGCGGCGCAGCTCGACCCGGACGTGCGGTCGTTCGGGCTGATCACGCTGCCGACGGAGAAGACCGCCACCTACCGCGTCCGCGCCTACTACTACGGCGCGACGTCCAACATCGCGCACCAGACGACCGGAGGGGACGTCTAGGCCAACGCCAGGTCGACGCCGGTCTCCACGTGGATGCGGGTGGAGTCGACCAGCGGCACGGTGCTGTCGGACTGGTCGACCAGCAACGTGATCTCGGTGCAGCCGAGGATCACCGCCTCCGCGCCCCGTTCGACCAGCCGTGCCATCACGTCCCGGTACGCGGCGCGCGAGGCCGGCTCGACCCGGTTCTGCGTGAGTTCCCGGTAGATCACGTCGTGCACGAGCGTGCGGTCCGGCTCGTCCGGGACGACCAGCTCGATGCCGTGCTCGCTCATCCGGTCGCGGTAGAAGTCCTGCTCCATGGTGAACCGGGTGCCCAGCAGACCGACCCTGCGGTAGTCGGTCAACCGCCGCGCCGTGGCGTCCACGATGTGCACGAACGGCACCTTGACGGCATCCGTGATCGCGTCCGCCACCTTGTGCATCGTGTTGGTGCACAGCAGGACCAGCTCCGCGCCCGCGCCTTCGAGCTTGCGCGCGGCGTCGGCCAGCAGCTCGCCCGAGCGCTCCCACTGCCCGGTGCGCTGGAGCTCCTCGATCTCGGCGAAGTCGACCGTGAGCAGCACGCTGGGCGCGCAGTGGTGACCGCCGAGCCGCCGCCGCGTCTCCTCGTTGAGCAGCCGGTAGTACTCGGCGGACGACTCCCAGCTCATGCCGCCGATCAACCCGATGGTTCGCATGCCGACGATTGTGTCGGTCCACCGCCCAGGAGCAACCACGAATAACGTCACCGCAGGTCACGCTGGCGCGATTCGCGGCGCACCGGCCGTTGCGGACTGCGGTACGTTGCCTTGATGGCGCACCTCAGCTACTCCTCGGGCACCTCCGACGTGCCGCTGCTGGGCGACACCATCGGCGTGAACCTCGACCGCACGGTGGCCGCGCACGGCGATCGCGACGCGCTGGTCGACCGCGCCACCGGCCGCCGTTGGACCTACCGCGAGCTGGCCGCCGAGGTCGACGCGGTCGCGGCCGGGCTGCTGGCCTCCGGGGTCGCGGTCGGGGACCGCGTCGGCATCTGGTCGCCCAACCGCGCGGAGTGGGTCGTCGTCCAGTACGCGACCGCGCGCATCGGCGCGATCCTGGTCAACATCAACCCGTCCTACCGGGTGCACGAGCTGGAGTACGTGCTCAACCAGGCAGGCGTCCACACGCTCGTCGCCGCCCCGTCGTTCAAGACCTCCGACTACGCCGGGATGATCGCCGAGGTGCGACCCCGGTGCCCCGACCTGCGCCGGGTCGTGCTCCTCGACAGCCCCGAGTGGACGGACCTGCACGCGGACACCCCGCCGGCGTGGCCGGAGCTGTCGGCGGACGACCCCGTCAACCTCCAGTACACCTCCGGCACCACCGGCTTCCCGAAGGGTGCGACGCTGTCGCACCACAACATCCTCAACAACGGCTTCTTCGTCGGCGAGCTGCTGGGGTACACCGAGCACGACCGGATTTGCGTTCCGGTGCCCTTCTACCACTGCTTCGGGATGGTGATGGGCAACCTGGCCGCCACCTCGCACGGCGCGTGCATCGTCATCCCCGCGCCCGCGTTCGAGCCCGCCGCCACGTTGCGGGCCGTCGCCGAGGAGCGGTGCACGTCGCTGTACGGCGTGCCGACGATGTTCATCGCCGAACTCGCCGACCCGGAGTTCGACTCCTACGACCTGTCGTCGCTGCGCACCGGGATCATGGCCGGCTCGCCGTGCCCGGTGGAGGTCATGAAGCAGGTCGTGGAGCGGATGGGCATGACCGAGGTGTCCATCTGCTACGGCATGACGGAGACCTCGCCCGTGTCCACCCAGACCCGGCGTGACGACTCGCTGGAACGGCGCGTGTCCACCGTCGGCCGCGTCGGACCGCACCTGGAGGTCAAGGTCGTCGACCCGGACACCGGCCGCACCGTGCCGCGCGGCACCCCCGGCGAGCTGTGCACCCGCGGGTACTCGGTGATGCTCGGCTACTGGCAGCAGCCGGACAAGACCGCCGAGGCGATCGACGCGGCCCGGTGGATGCACACCGGCGACCTCGCGGTGATGGACGACGAGGGGTACGTCAACATCACCGGCCGGATCAAGGACGTGGTCATCCGCGGCGGCGAGAACCTCTACCCGCGCGAGATCGAGGAGTTCCTCCACACCCACCCCGACGTGCTCGACGCCCAGGTCGTCGGCGTGCCCGACGTCAAGTACGGCGAAGAGCTGATGGCCTGGGTGCGGATGCGCCCCGGCGCGGAACCCCTGACCGCCGAGGCGCTGCGGTCGTTCTGTGCGGGCAAGCTGGCGCACCAGAAGATCCCCCGGTACGTCCACGTGGTGGACGAGTTCCCCATGACCGTGACCGGCAAGGTCCGCAAGGTCGAGATGCGCAAGCAGGCCGTGCAACTCCTCGGCCTCGCCGACGCCGACGCGGTGCAGCACGCGTAGTCCCCGCGCCCCGACCCCGGCCCCGACCTCGGCCCCGTCCTCGGCCTCGTTGCCGCGGCGGACGACGGACCTTCTCGGCGTCCCGTCTCCCCGCCGTCGGCCTCCGATGCCGCCGGGCGGAGTACGCGAAGGACTTGCGTCCCCAGCCCCGCTCTCGGCCCGCGCACCCGGCCCGGCCGAACTGGAACTCGACGGCGAGCCCGTGCCGCCGATGTGGCGGTGCGCGCGACGCCCTGAGCGTCCCTGTTCTTGTCTACGACACTCGTGCCTCCTCCGTCTCCGTGAACTGCGTCCGGTACAGCTCCTCGTAACGACCGCCCGCGGCGAGCAGGTCGGCGTGCGTGCCGCGTTCCACCACCCGCCCGTCCTCCACCACGAGGATCAGGTCGGCCGACCGCACGGTCGACAGCCGGTGCGCGATGACCACCGCCGTCCGCCCCTGCAGCGCCTCACCCAACGCCTCCTGCACCGCGGCCTCGGAGGTCGAGTCCAGGTGCGCGGTGGCCTCGTCCAGGATCACCACCCGCGGCTTCGCCAGCAGCAGCCGGGCGATCGTCAACCGCTGCCGCTCACCGCCGGACAGTCGGTAGCCCCGCTCGCCGACCACCGTGTCCAACCCGTCCGGCAGCGACGCCACCAGGTCCGCCAGCCGAGCGCGGCCCAGCACCTCCCACAGCTCCTCGTCGGTCGCGGACGGCTGCGCCAGCAGCAGGTTCGCCCGGATCGATTCGTGGAACAGGTGACCGTCCTGCGTCACCATGCCCAGCACGTCCCGGATCGAGTCGGCCGTCAGGTCGCGCACGTCCACACCGGACAGCCGCACCGCACCCGCGTCCACGTCGTACAGCCTGGGCAGCAGTGACGCGATCGTGGACTTCCCCGCGCCCGACGAGCCGACCAGCGCCACCACCTGGCCGGGCTCGGCCCGGAACGACACGTCGTGCAACACCTCCACTCCGCCGCGGTGGTCGAGCACCGCGACCTCTTCCAACGACGCCAGGGACACCTTGTCCGCGGCGGGGTAGGCGAACCGGACGTGGTCGAACTCCACCGACACCGGCCCGTCCGGCACCGTGCGCGCACCGGGCTTCTCGGTGATCAACGGCTTCAGGTCGAGCACCTCGAAGACCCGCTCGAAGCTCACCAGCGCGCTCATCACCTCGACCCGCGCACTGGCCAGTGCGGTGAGCGGCGCGTACAGCCTCGTGAGCAACAACGCCAACGCCACCACCGAACCCGGGTCCAACTCGCCGCGCAGCGCGTAGAACCCGCCCAACCCGTACACCAGCGCCAGCGCCAGCGCCGACACCAGCGTGAGCGCGGTGAGGAACACGGTCTGCACCATGGCCGTGCGCACCCCGATGTCCCGCACCCGCCGAGCCCGCCGCGCGAACTCCGCCGACTCGTGCGCGGGCCGGCCGAACAGCTTCACCAACGTCGCGCCCGGCGCCGAGAACCGCTCGGTCATCTGGGTGCTCATCGTCGCGTTGTGGTTGGCCGCCTCCCTTTCCAGTCGCGCGAGCCGCGTCCCCATCCGTCGCGCCGGCACGACGAACACGGGCAGCAGCACCAACGCGAGCAGCGTCACCTGCCACGACAGGCCGATCATCACCACCAGCGTCAGCCCCAACGTGACCAGGTTGCCGACCACGCTGGACAGGGTGTCGCTGAACGCCCGCTGCGCGCCGATCACGTCGTTGTTGAGCCGGCTCACCAGCGCCCCCGTCCGGGTGCGGGTGAAGAACGCCACCGGCATCCGCTGCACGTGGTCGAACACCGCGGTCCGCAGGTCCAGGATGAGGTCTTCGCCGATGCTCGCCGACAGCCACCGCGTGACCAGACCCAACCCCGCCTCGGCGATCGCGATGCCGGCGATCACGGCCGCGAGGGTGAGCACCACCTGGTACGCCGCGCCGGTCACGATCGCGTCCACGATCCGCCCGGCCAGGACCGGCGTCGCCACCGCCGACACCGCCACGACCACGCTCAGTGCGAGGTACTGGGCCAACCTCACCCGGTGCGGCCAGGCGAACGCCCGGATCCGGCGGAGCGTGGCGACGGAGAACGGCCGCTTGTCGTCCTGCGCGTTCGTCACGTGGTACAGCGACATCCAGGCAGTGGTCTCCATGTCCATGCCCGGAACGTAGGACCTGGAGTCAGCTGGAAGTCAAGCTCGGGGACCGGTAATCCTTCAGGGACACCATGTTCGCCAGCTTCTGCAGGTCGCCGAACATCCGCGCCCCGCCCGGGAGGTGCGGCACGACGCGCAACGCGATGTCCCGCATGCGGATGAACCCCCGCGACCGCGGCAGCAGACCGCGGGCCCCGCTCAGCGCGAAGTCCTGGCACTTGGTCACATACGCTCTCATCACCTCCTCATAGCGTCTGTACGCGGTGACGTGATCCGGCGCGGTGGCCAGCTCGCCCGCGAGGACGTACGCGCCCACCAACGCCATGCTGGTGCCGTTGCCGGCCATCGGCGACGCGCAGAAGGCGGCGTCGCCCAGCAGCGCGATCCGGCCGTCCGACCACGCGTCCATCCGGATCTGGCGCAGCCGGTCGAAGTAGAAGTCCGGCGCGGTGCGCATGTCGTCGAGCAGCCGGGGCACCTCCCACCCGCCGTCCGCGAACGCGGTGGCGACCAGTTCCCGCTGCCACGCCGTGTCGCGCCGGTCGTGCTCCACCGGCGGCGAGGCGAACACGAACATCCCCTTCGCCCCGCCGTCCGGGGTGGGGTAGAGGCCCGCGGTGCGACCGGGCACCGTGTGCATGAGCTGCCACCCGCCCAGGTCCTCGCGCCGGCCGGTGCCGAAGATGGCGATGTACGCGCCGAGGTCGCGGGCGAACCGCGATTCCGGGCCGAACGCCAGCGACCGCACCTTCGAGTGCAGCCCGTCCGCGCCGACCACGAGGTCGAAGGTGCGGGGCGCGCCCCGCTCGAAGGTCACCTCCACCCCCGACCCGGTCTGGGTGAGCGAGGTGATGCCGTCGCCGAAGACGTACTCGACGCCGGTCGTGGTCGCCTCGTGGAGGATCCGGACCAGGTCCTCCCGGAGGATCTCCAGCTCGGCGACCGCGCCGCCGGAGTCGCCCAGCGTGTCCGACGCCATGGTCGAGGTGCGCTTGCCCGCGGCGTTCACGAACGCCATCCCTCTCGCGCCCGTGTGCGCGGCGCGCACCTGGTCGAGCACCCCCATGCGCCGGGCGACGTCCCGGGCCGTGCCGCGCAGGTCGACCGCCTGGCCTCCGGGACGGGGCGCGGGCGCCCGCTCGACGACGGTCGGCGTGAGTCCGTGGTGGCGCAGCCAGTAGGCGAGCGCCGGGCCGGCGATACCTGCGCCGGAGATCAGTACGGTGTTCATGCGTACACCGTACATGGCTGTCCTACCTCGTCAAATCACTCGATGGTGCACTAGTGCTCTAGGCTGGGGTGTACTAGCTTGAGGAGGCGGGCATGACCGACGCGATCTACCAGCAGATAGCGCGCGAGATCCGCGCTCGGATCGAGTCGGGGGAACTCCGACCCGGTGATCGGGTGCCGTCGACGCGCGAGATCACCGTGACGTGGGACGTCGCGATGGCCACGGCGACCAAGGCGTTGGCCACCTTGCGCACCGAGGGCTTCGTGCGTCCCGTGGCCGGCGTGGGCACCGTCGTGTCGGCGGAAGGCGGGGCTGCTGCGCGACCGCGCGCGCAGGAGACCGACCTGACCGGCGAGCGGCTGGTCATGACGGCGGTCCGCCTGGCGGACCGGGAAGGTCTCGACGCGGTGTCGATGCGGCGGGTGGCGTCACAACTGGGCGTGGCGACCATGTCGCTGTACCGGCACGTCGAGAACAAGGACGAGCTGGTCCTTCGGATGATCGACCACGTGTTGCGGGAGGAGGAGCTGCCCGACCCCGCGCCCGGCACCTGGCGGGAGCGGTTGGAGGTGTGCGCGAGGCTGCAGTGGGGGTTGTTCCAGGAACACGCGTGGCTGGCGCCGGCCATGTCGATGACCAGGCCGCAACTGCTGCCCAGCGCGGTCGCGCACACCGAGTGGATCCTGCAAGCGCTCGACGGGAAGGGGCTGGACCTTGAGGAGATGATGCACGCCGCGGTGACGGTGTTCGGCTTCGTGCGAGGTGTCGCGGTGAACATCGAGCAGGAAGCCGAGCAGCGGCGGGACACCGGGATGACCGGGGACGAGTGGATGACCCAGCAGGCGCCGGCCCTGCTGGACATCGTCGCCACCGGGAGGTTCCCGATGTTCAGCCGGGTGGTGCGCTCCGAGCTGGACATGGAGCTGGACACCCTGTTCGAGTTCGGTCTCGCGCGAATGCTCGACGGGATCGGGGAATGGATCAGTGGTCGCTCGACGTTGACCGAAGGGAAGACTGGCATGTGAGCACTTGGGGAGGCACGCGGTGGCGCTGGACCCGGAGGATCTGTACGAGGTCGACTCCGACGTCCCGGACCTGACCGGAGCGGTGCTGTTGCACCACTTCGACGGATTCATGGACGCCGGTGCGGCGGGCGGGGCGCTGGTCGCCCACCTGCTCGAGGCGCACGAGCACCGGGTGATCGCGCGGTTCGACATCGACGACCTGATCGACTACCGCGCCCGGCGGCCGCCCATGATCTACGCCACCGATCGCTGGGAGTCCTACGACGCGCCGCAGCTGGTCGTCTACCTGCTGCACGACGCCGTCGGCACGCCGTTCCTGCTGATGACCGGTCCCGAGCCGGACCGTCGGTGGGAGGCCGTCGTCGCGGCGGTGCGGTCGCTGATCGACCGGTGGGGCGTGCGGCTGGCCGTGAGCTTCCACGGCATCCCGATGGGCGTCCCGCACACGCGGAAGCTGTCGGTGATCTCGCACGCGACCAGGCCCGAGCTGGTCGTGGAGGGCTCGCCGTTCAGCCGGGTGCAGGTGCCGGGCAACCTGTCGGCGCTGCTGGAGCTGCGGCTCGGCGAGTCCGGTCACGACGCGATGGGCTTCGCCGCGTACGTCCCGCACTACCTCGCGCAGAGCACCTACCCGACGGCGGCGTTGGGCCTGTTGCAGGCTCTGACGAAGTCGACGGGCCTGGTCATCCAGGCCGCCGCCCTGAACGAGGCGGCCCGGCAGACCGATGCCGAGATCACCCGCCAGGTGAAGGAGTCGGCGGAGGTCGCGCAGGTGGTGGAGGCCCTCGAGCGCCAGTACGACGCGTTCAACGAGGCGTCGGAGAACCTGCTCGTGCCCGACGACCAGCCGCTGCCCAGTGCGGACGAGATCGGCGCGGAGTTCGAGCGCTTCCTGGCCGAGCAGCAACGCGACCACTGACCCGGTCCCTTCCGGGGCGGTCCGCCTCCCGGCGACGTCGTGGATGATGTCGGACGTGGCTGATTCCGCATCGTCCTCACCGCCGACGTCGCTGGCGGAGGTTCGCGCACGCATCGACGCGATCGACTCGGAGCTGGTGCGCCTGCTGGCGCAACGGCAGGGGTTGGTGCGGGCTGCCGCGTCGTTCAAGTCCGACGACCAGGCCGTGCGAGCGCCCGACCGGGTCGCCCAGGTGATCGCCTCGGTGCGGGAGCGTGCCGGGGAGGCCGGGCTGGAGCCGGCGGTCGCGGAGGCGGTGTGGCGGGCGATGATCGGCGCGTTCATCGAGGTCGAGCTGGCCGAACACGCCGAGGCTCGCGGTCGCTGACCGCACGTCGGCTGCGCCGAGGGCGGAGCGCCGGCCGGGTTGTGATCAGCTGGGTTTGTGATCAGCTGGGCCGCGATCGGTTTCGGTGTGATCGGGCGCGCGTCATGATCGGGCTTGGTTGTGAGTGGGCTCGGTTGTGACGGCCAGGGGTGGTGACATCGGCTGTGATCGGCCGGTGGCCGTGATCAGAGGTACAGGTCGGCCAGCCGGCGGTACGAGTCGAGCATGGCGGTGCGGTCGTAGGTGCTGGTGGTGACCAGCACCTCGTCGGCGGCGGTGCGGTCGACCAGGGCGTCCAGGGCCTTGGCGACCTCCGACGGCGTGCCGTGGATGTGACCCTGCAGCGATTGCTCGAACATCCTGCGCTCGCGATCGGTCATGGAGCGGGCGAGGATGTCGTTCGGGTCGCTCAGGGGCGGGAACTCGCCGCGGGTGCGCGAGTACGCCATCGACCACGCCTCCGGCACGAGGAGCCGCCAGGCGTCCTCGGTGGTGTCGGCGACGGCGACCGTCGAGGAGATCACCACGTACGGCTCCGCTGCCCACGTCGAGGGGCGGAACCCGGTGCGGTAGGTGGTGATGGCGTCGATCATGGCGTCTTCGCCGCGGAAGCTGCCGATGACGAGTGGGACGCCGTGTGCCGCGGCCACCCGTGCCCCGGCGCCGGTGGCCAGGACGAACGGGGAGACGCGCAGGCCGTCGGCCGGGTAGCCGCGCACCGCCTGGTCGCCGGTGAAGTAGCCCAGCAGTTCGGCCAGTCGGGGGCCGAACTCGGCGGCGTCCTCCTTGTCGCGTCCCAGTGCCTTGCGGACCGCCTCGATGAAGCCGACGGATCGGCCGAGCCCCATGTCGATCCGGCCGGGGAACAGCGACTCCAGCACGCCGAACTGCTCGGCCACCACGAGTGGCTGGTGGTTGGGCAGCATCACGCCGCCGGTGCCGACCCTGATCCGGGACGTCGCCGCCGCGACCGCCGCTGCCAGCACGGTCGGCGCGGAGCCGGCGACGCCCGGCACGCCGTGGTGCTCGGACACCCAGAAGCGGTGGTAGCCGAGCTGTTCGACCTGGCGCGCGAACGCCACGGTGTCGCGCAGGGCCTCGGCATGCCCGAACCCCGCCCGCACGCGGGACCGGTCCAGCACGGAAAGCCTCACGACAGGTCCAACGGCCCCGCCGCACCCGACATTCCGCCTGATCCGACCCTTCGACCTCCACCAAGCCGCCCGCCGCCCGAGACCGCCACCACAACCACCCGACAGTCGACGCGCACCCGGCGGACGCACACCGCACATGGCCCAGGCCACCCGCACACGGCCCACGCCAACCGCACATAGGCCATGCTCACCGTGCCGACTCGCGCCCAACCGCGCCCGGCTCGCAATCGCGCCGCACCGGGCGAAGACCGCCGTAGGCCCTCGCCCCGGCCGCAACCCGCCGGCCGGCCCCATCTGCCCGGCACCTGCCCGAGCCGACCTGCCTGCTCGGCCGCGCCCGGCGTGCACGCCGGCTCGCCCTGCTGCCGCACCCGACGGCCCTGCCCGGACCGGGTGGGTTTGTGGCGCGGGCCGTGTGCCATTCGCCTTGCCCGCGCATCCGCGCCGGCCCGGCTGCGGCCGGGAAGGGGATCGCCGCAGGGGTGGGCGCGCGGAGGCGGGCGGTGTGGGGCGGGCGGTGTGGGGGTGGGCTGGTCAGAGGCCGGTGGTGTCGGTGGGGACGCCGAGCTTGACCTTTCCGTACGCCTCGAACAGGCGGCGGGAGGTGATGGTGTGTTGGGCGGCTACGTGGGCGTCCCTCAGGCAGCGTTGGAGCGGGGAGTCCTCGAAGACCGCAGGGCTGCCGCCGATGTCGAACGCCAGCCTGGTCACCGAGGCCGCTTCGGCGGCGGCGTGGGAGCAGGCCAGGCGGAGGCGGGCGCGGGGTTCGGGTGGGCTTGGCCGGCCGTTCACGGCGTCGGACCACCGGGCCGCCACTTCGGTGTGCAGGAAGGCCCTGGCCGAGGACAGGCGCGCTTCGGCGGTGGCCAGGTCGCGTTGCACGTCCGGGCGTTCGGCCGGCGTGGCGGTCGCGCCGGGGGACGTCCCGGTCACGGCCAGGGCCTCGGCTTCCTCGACCGCCCGCGCCGCGATCCCCAGCGTCACGGCGGCCACGCCGACGGCGAGCAGGCCGAAGAACGGGAAGGTCGGCAGCGGCGCGTCGACCCGCATCGCGGGTGGCCAGAGGGCGCGACGCGTCGGCACGAAGGCGTCCGCCACCTCCCACTCGTGGGTCCCGGTCGCCCGCAGCCCGGCCGCGTGCCAGGTGTCGTGCACCGTCACGGCCGACGCGGGGAAGAGCATGAGCCGCGGGCCGGCGGACGTCATCACGCCGCCCAGCACCCAGTCGCACAGCGACACGGCGCTGCCCCAGCCCCAGCGGCCGGTCACGCGGTGGCCGCCGGCCTCCTCGACCGCCTTCCCGACCGGGGCGGCGGTGCCGGCGACGACGGACCGCGGCGGCCCGAACACCTCCTCGGCCGCGTCCGGCGGCAGGTACCAGGCCAGGGAGGAGGTCGCGCTGGTCGTCATCGCCGTCCAGCCGGTCGAGCCGTCGGCGCACGCCAGGTCCTCGACCTCCCGCACCCACGAGGGCAGGTCCAACTCGCCGCCGCCGAGGGAGGCGGGCGCGAGCATGCGCGTCGCGCCCGCCTCGACCAGCGCCGCCACGACCGCCGGGGAGAGTCGGCGGTCGCGGTCGGCTTTGGCCGCCTCAGCTCTGATCAGGGTCCGCATGCCCCGATCATGCCGCGCCCGGTCAGGACACGGTCCACTTCTGGTTCGCGGTGCCGGAGCACGTCCACAGCTGCAAGCGGGTGCCGTTGGCGGAGCTGTTGTTCTGGGCGTCCAGGCACTTGTTGGCCTGGATGTTCACGATGTCGTTGGCGCCGCTGACCGCCCACCGCTGCGCGCCGCTCCCGTTGCAGTCCCACAGCTGGACCAGCGTGCCGTCCGCGGTGCCGCCCGACGCCGCGTCCAGGCACTTGCCCAGCGCGCGGATGGTGCCGTCGCCCGGCCGCGACCACTGCTGGGCCGCCGTGCCGTTGCAGTCGTACAGCTGCACGGGGGTGCCGTTGGCCGGGTTCGCGCCCGCCACGTCCACGCACTTGCCGCCGATGCCGGTGATCCGGCCGCCGGTGGGCTGGCCGCCGTCGATCGTGGACACGCGCACGTAGTCGACCACCAGCTGCTGCGGGAACGTGGTGCTCGCGTCCGGGTAGCCGGGCCACTCGCCGCCGACCGCCAGGTTCAGGATGATGAAGAACGGCTTGTTGAACACCCACTGCCGGCCGCCCAGGTCGGCGGGGGTGCGGCGCTGGTAGACGTTGCCGTCCACGGACCACGCGATGCCGGTCGGCGTCCACTCGATGGCGAAGGTGTGGAAGCCGTCGGCGAAGTTCGGCCCGTTGAAGGGCATCCCGATGCCGCCCGCGCCGGAGTACCCCGGGCCGTGGATGGTGCCGTACACGGTGTCCAGGTCGTGGCCCAGGAACTCCATGATGTCGATCTCGCCGCTGTTCGGCCACGGGTTGCCGGAGTTGATGTCCTGGCCGAGCATCCAGAACGCGGGCCAGATGCCCCGGCCGCGCGGCATCTTCATCCGCGCCTCGACCTTGCCGTAGGTCGTGGTGAACTTGCCCGCGGTGTTGATCCGGGCCGAGGTGTACTGGCAGCGGCCGTACCAGCAGTTGTAGTTGCCGGGGTTCTCGCGGCGGGCGGTGATGACGAGGTTGCCCGCGCCGTCCATGGCCGCGTTGCTCGCCGACGTCGTGTAGTACTGGTGCTCGCGGTTGTTGCCGTTGTTGTCGCCGACCTCGGTGTTCCACTTCGAGGCGTCGACCCGCGTGCCCGCCGGGCCGTTGAACTCCTCGGCGAAGGTCACCGCCATCGTGCCCACGTCCGCGGCCGCGCCGGTCGCCGGAGCGGCTTGGGCGGCCGGCACGGCGAGCGCGCCGAAGGCGAGCGCGACCGCGCTCACCACCACTCGTGTCCTCATCGACACTCCCTTCACTGGAGGCGGCGGCCAGCCAGAAGTTACTGCATAACCTTGAATCAAGTCACGATGAAAGTAGGGGGCTTTACTGTCGGGTCATGCCGGGACACCCACCGGCCCGACGAGGAGGTCGACACCGATGGCCATGCTGCGCAGCTACGTGTCCGGTCGCTGGCACGTCCCCACCGCCGAGGGCGCGCCGCTGCACGACGCGGTGACCGGCGAGGAGATCGCCCGGATCTCGTCGCAGGGCATCGACATGGCGGCGGCGCTGGACCACGGCAGGCGGGTCGGCGGGCCGGCCCTGCGCGAGCTGACGTTCCACCAGCGCGCCGCCCTGCTCAAGGCCCTCGCCTCGCACCTGCGGGAACACCGCGACGAGCTGTACGCCCTGTCCGCCCGGACCGGGGCCACCAGGACCGACTCGCTGATCGACGTCGACGGCGGGATCGGCGTGCTGTTCGGCTACGCGAGCAAGGCCAAGCGCGAGCTGCCCAACGACACCGTCCACGTGGAGGGCAACGTCGAGCCGCTGAGCAAGGGCGGCACGTTCGTCGGCCAGCACGTCGCGACCCCGCTGCGGGGCGTCGCGGTGCAGATCAACGCCTTCAACTTCCCCATGTGGGGCCCGCTGGAGAAGTTCGCCCCCGCGTTCATCGCGGGCGTGCCGTCGCTGATCAAGCCGGCCTCCCAGACCGCCTACGTGACCGAGAAGCTGGTCGAGCTGATGCTCGCCCCGGGCCTGCTGCCGGAGGGCTCGCTCCAGCTCGTCACCGGCAGCGCGGGCGACCTGCTCGACCACCTGACCGGCCAGGACCTGGTCGGCTTCACCGGCTCGGCGTCCACCGCCCAGGTGCTGCGCACCCACCCGACCGTGGTGCGCAACAGCGTGCGCTTCAACGCCGAGGCCGACTCCCTGAACTGCTCGATCCTCGGCCCGGACGCGGTCGAGGGCACGCCCGAGTTCGACCTGTTCGTCAAGCAGCTCGTCACCGAGATGACGGTCAAGGCCGGCCAGAAGTGCACCGCGATCCGGCGCGCCCTGGTCCCCGCCCCGCTGGTCGACGCGGTCGCCGACGCCGCCTCCGCGCGCCTGGCCAAGGTCGTGATCGGCAACCCGGCGAACGAGAGCGTGCGGATGGGCGCGCTGGCCGGGCTGGAGCAGCGCGAGGAGGTCCGGCGGTCGCTGAAGGCGCTGCTGGAGGTCGGCGAGGTGGTCTACGGCTCGCTCGACCGCGTCGACGTGGTGGACGCCGACGCCGAGCGGGGCGCGTTCCTGTCGCCCGTGCTGCTCAAGGCGGACCCCGACCACGCCCAGCCGCACGAGGTGGAGGCGTTCGGCCCGGTGTCCACGCTGATGGCCTACCGCGACGCGGAGCACGCGGTCGAGCTGGCGGCCCGGGGCGCGGGCAGCCTGGTCGGCTCCGTCGTCACGCACGACGCGGAGTTCGCCCGGGACGTCGTGCTGGGCGTGGCCCCCTGGCACGGCCGCGTCCTCGTGCTCGACCGGGACGACGCGAAGGAGTCCACCGGTCACGGCTCGCCGCTGCCGATGCTGGTGCACGGCGGTCCGGGCCGGGCGGGCGGCGGCGAGGAGATGGGCGGCATCCGCGGCGTCCTGCACCACATGCAGCGCACCGCCGTGCAGGCCAGTCCCCGCGTGCTGAGCGCGGTCACCGGGCGGTGGGTCACGGGCGCGCCGCGCACCGAGTCGGACGTGCACCCGTTCCGCAAGTCGTTGCGCGAGCTGAAGGTCGGCGACACGGTCGTCGCCGGTCCCCGCACGGTCACGCTCGCCGACATCGAGCACTTCGCCGAGTTCACCGGCGACACGTTCTACGCCCACATGGACGAGGAGGCCGCGGCGGCGAACCCGTTCTTCGGCGGCCGGGTCGCGCACGGCTACCTGGTCGTGTCCTTCGCGGCGGGGCTGTTCGTCTCGCCCGAGCCGGGGCCGGTGCTGGCCAACTACGGCCTGGAGAACCTGCGGTTCCTCACGCCCACGTTCCCCGGCGACGAGCTGACCGTGACGCTGACCGCGAAGCAGATCACGCCCCGCGAGGACCAGGACTACGGCGAGGTGCGGTGGGACGCCGACCTGGTCAACCAGAAGGGCGAGTCGGTGGCCAAGTACGACGTGCTGACGCTGGTCGCCAAGCAGTAGCGGGCGTTCCACCAGGTGGACGCGCGTCGGCCGGGTTCACCCGGACGGGAACAACCGGCGCGCTCCACCGGGTTGGCGGGAGGAGGACCGAGCAGCAACCGAGTATCGAGGAGCACCAGAGGTGTCTGAGACCTTTTCGCTGGGTGGCGACCTGACCGTCAACCGCCTCGGCTACGGCGCGATGCGGCTGACCGGTGAGGGCATCTGGGGGTACCCGGCCGACCGCGACAACGCGATCGCCCTGCTCCGGCGGGTGGTCGAGCTGGGCGTGAACTTCATCGACACCGCGGATTCCTACGGCCCGCACATCAACGAGGAGCTGATCCGGGAGGCGCTGCACCCGTACCCGGAGGACCTGGTCATCGCCACCAAGGGCGGGCTGCTGCGCACCGGCCCGAACGAGTGGCCGGTGCTCGGCAAGCCCGCCTACCTGCGGCAGGCCGTGGAGACCAGCCTGCGCAGGCTCGGCGTCGAGCGCATCGACCTGTACCAGCTGCACCGCGTCGACCCGGACTTCCCGCTGGAGGACCAGGTCGGCGAGCTGCGCAAGCTCCAGGAGGAGGGCAAGATCCGCCACATCGGCCTGTCCGAGGTGGACGTCGCCCAGCTGGAGGCGGCGCAGGCGGTCGCGCCGATCGTGAGCGTGCAGAACCTCTACAACCTGGCGGCCCGGCAGCACGAGGCCGTGCTGGAGCGCACCACCGAGCAGGGCATCGCGTTCATCCCGTGGTTCCCCGTGGCGACCGGCGAGCTGGCCCGGCCCGGCGGCGTGCTGGACGAGGCGGCCAAGGAGCACGGCGCGACGCCCGCGCAGCTCGCGCTGGCCTGGCTGCTGCGCAAGTCGCCGGTCGTGCTGCCGATCCCCGGCACGTCCTCCATCGCGCACCTGGAGGAGAACGTGGCGGCGGCGCGGATCGAGCTGACCGACGAGGAGTTCGAGAAGCTGTCCGCGCTCGCCTGAGCCCCGGTCACGCCGGGTCGAACGCCCGCCGTTCGGCCCGGCGCCGCAGGTCGTCGGGCAGGTCGTCGCCCGCCGCCAGCAGGCCCGGCAGCAGGTCGGGCTCGGTGGTCAGGGCGCGGAACGCGAGCGACACCGTGACGTCGTGGTCGGGCCGGTGCTCGACCACGATCTCGTCACCGGCGGTGATCGCGCCCGGCTCCAGCACGCGGAAGTAGGTGCCCGGCAGCCCGCGCCGGGTGAACGTCCTCACCCACCCCGGCTCCTCCATCACCCCGGCGAACGTGCGGCACGGGATGCGCGGGGAGGTCGCCTGGAGCAACGCGCCGCCGATCCGCCACCGCTCGCCGATCCGCGCGCCGCACACGTCCGCGCCGACCGTGGTCAGGTTCTCGCCGAACAGCCCGGACCGCAGGTCGCGGCCGAGGTGCGCCGCCCACTCGTCCAGGTCCTCCCGCGCGTAGGCGTAGACGGCCTGGTCGTCGCCGCCGTGGTGGCGCAGGTCGGAGATGTGGTCGCCGACGACGCCGCTGCCGCCGACGCCGCGCGGTCCGGGAGGCCGGACGTCCACGGGCCCGCGCACGGGCAGCTTGCCGATCCCGGTGTGGCCGACGACGGCCTGGTCGGACTCGACGCGGGAGCCGACGTTGACGGAGAGCACGTGGGGCATGACCCGACCGTAGCCCAGGCACTTTCCGGGTTCGCACTCCTTATCCGCCGCCGGTGCGGGAGTATGGCGGTGTTCACCGTCCGCGGGGGGAGTCATGCGCAGGTCCGTCGTCGCTCTGGTGCTGGTCGCGGTGGCGGTGGTGGCGGGCTGCGCGGAGCGGACCGGCCTGCCCGCGCCGACCCTCGGCCCGGTGGTGGAGGACGGCGCGACGCTGCTCGCCGGCCTGGCCGCCCGGTCCGCCGAGCAGCGGTCCGTGGGGGTGGAGGCGGAGACGACCCTGTCCGGGCTGCGCGTGACGCTGTCCGGCGGCCTGCTGCGCACCCGCGAGGGCACGCTGGTGTCGCTGCGGCAGGGTTCGGACACCGAGGTGGTCGTGCTCGCCGACGCCGGCTACTCCCGCACCGGCGACGGCGCGTGGACGAGGCTCGACCTGACCGACCGCGCGCCCGTGCGGGTGGACACCACGGTGGCCGGCCTGACCGACGAGGTGGACCCGGCGTCGGTGGTGGAGTCCCTGGCCGGCAGCCTGCTCGTGGAGACGGGCGACGACCGGGTGGACGACGTGGCGACCCACCGGTACACGCTGCTGGTCGACCTGCGGGCGCAGGCCGAGCGCACCGTCGACAGCTCCCGGCGCGGCCGGCTGCTGGCGGCCTACGAGTCGGGCTTCACCGCGTCCGCGACCGTCTGGGTGGGGCCGGGCGACCTGCCGGTGCGGGTGGAGCAGGTGCTGAAGACGTTGGAGGGCAACGACTTCCAGCGCACCGTCCACCGGTTCGCCGACTGGAACGCCGACATCCGCGTGACCGCGCCGACCTCGCCGGGGCGCTAGGGCCGGTCGGCGGGTCCCAGCGACGCCGCGAACGCGCTCAGCGACTCCCGGTCCGGCTGCGCGGTCTTCGTGATCAGGCTCGCCACGTGCTTCTCCACCGTGCGCGGCGAGATGTGCAGCCGGGTGGCGATCGCCTTGTTCCCCAGCCGGCCCGCCAGGAGCCGGAACACCTCGAACTCGCGCACCGTCACGCCCAGCGCCCGCAGCTCGCGCGGCACCTGGTCGGACCCCGTCCGCCGCTGCGGCACGGTCGCGCCGACCTGCCGCAGCAGCCCGCGGCACGCGCTGGCCACGGCCGCGTGACCGGCCTGGTGGAAGTACTCCTCCGCGCCGCGCAGCCACCCGACCGGCTCGCCCCACCCGTCCGCCACGGCGGCCTCGGCCACCAGCCGCAGCCCGAGGTTGCGCGCCAGCGGGTAGATCGCCGCCGCCTCGCGGGCCGCCCGGACCGCCTGCGCCGCCTCCGCCTCCCGGCCGTGCCTGCCCAGCACCACGGCCAGCGCGAACTGCGCGAACACCCGGTTCCAGCGCATCCGCGCCGCCGCCGACCGCGTCACGTCCAGGTAGGCGTCCACGTCCGACGCGCCGGCCAGCGCGTCCAGCAGCAGCCGCAGCCCGTGCCGGCCCGCCAGGTGGAACACCGTCGGCGTCTGCGCCTCGAACGCGATGGCCCGCGCCAGGTCCTGCTCGGCCGCCGCCCGGTCCTCCTCCAGCAACGCGCAGAACGCCCGCGCGAGCCCGTGGCACAGCGGTCGCTCCTGCGAGCCGCCGCCCGCCGCCTCGAACTCCTCGATGGCGGCCTCCATCTCGGCCCGCCTGCCCTGGTGCGCCGCGGCGGTGGCCCGCGCCATCAACCCGTAGGTGGTCAGGTTCCGCAGCTGGAGCCGGCGGGTGTCCGCGACGGTGCGCGCGAGCCGGTCCGCCGCGTCCGCGTACTGCCCGCGCAGCACGGCGTCCAGCCCGAGGATCGCGTCCACGTTGTAGGCCACGCTGATCGCGCCGATGAGCAGCGCCTCCTCGCGCGCGTCCGCCAGCTCGCCCGACGTGCCCTCGGCCAGCCAGTCCAGGCCGCCCTGCCGGATCACCGCGTACACCCGCTGGATCGGCAGCCCGTGCTCCTCGGCCAGCGCCCGCGCCCGGTGGAAGCACTCGGTCGCCTCGGCCAGGTCGCGGTCGCGGGCCAGCACGCCGAGCAGCTGCCACGTCTCGCAGCCGACCTCGGGCAGCGGCACCCGCTTGGCCGCGTCGGCCGCGCGGCGGGCCAGGAACTCGGCCGAGGCGATCCGGTCGGGCGCGTCCACGTTCAACGTCAGGAACGCGGCCACCGCGTCGAGCCGCGCGGTGTGCTCGTCGGTCGCGTCCGCGCCGAGCAGCGCCCGCGCCGTCTCCACGTGCGCCATGCCGTCGGTCCACCGGCCCGCGGTGTTGGCCACCTGCGCCAGCTTGGTGTGCAGCTCGGCCCGCCGGACCCGGCCGAGCCCGGCCGCGCTGAGCTCGGTCACCGCGTCGACCAGCGCGAACGCCCGCTCGAACTGGCCCGCCTCGGCCAGCGCGGGAAGCAGCGAGTCGAGCACGTCGGCGCGGATCGACACGTCGACCTGGCTGGCCAGCAGCCGGTGCGCGTGGTCGAGCAGCCGCACCGCCGACCCGGCCGCTCCGTCGGCCAGCGCCCGCCTGCCCGCCTCGGCCAGCAGCGTGCCCGCCTCGGCCGTCTGCCCGGCGTCCAGCCGCAGCGACGCCACCAGCGCCCGCCACTCGCCGTGCAGGCCGGGGTGCAGCTCCTGCACCGCGTCGGCGGTCCGCCGGGCGAGTTCGGCCCGGTGCGGCGGGGGCAGCTGGGCGAGCAGCGCCTCGGCGGTCAGCGGGTGCCGGAACGCGTACCAGTCCGGCACCGGCTCGTCCGGCGTGACCAGCTGCGCCGCCACCCCGGCGTGCAGGTGCGACAGCAGGCCCCGGTCGTCCATCCCGGTCACCCGCCGCAGCACCGACAGCGGGAACCGGTGGCCCAGCACGGCCGCCACCGACAGCACCTCGCGGCCCTGCGGCCCGAGCCGGTCCGTGCGGTGCGCGATCGACCGCACCAGGGCCGACGGCACGTCGATGCGCAGCTCGCCGAGCACCTGCCAGCCACCCGGACCGCGCACCAGCAGCCCGCCGTTGACCAGGCCGTGCAGCATCTCCTCGACCACGAACGGGTTGCCCGCGCTGTCGGCCCACAGCCGCTGCACCACCTCGGCGGGCACCTCGTGGTCCTCCGCCTCCAGGCACAGCCCGACCATCCGGCGCACCTGCCACTCGTCCAACCGGCGCAGCTCCAGCAGCACGCCCGCCTGCCGCTGGGCGGCCAGCCGGACCACGTCGAGCGCCGGGCCGGGGTCGGCGCGGGCGGTCACCAGCAGCGCGGCGGGCGCCTGGTCGAGGTTGTCCACCAGGTAGTCCACGACGGCCAACGTCTCGGCGTCGGCGTCGTGCAGGTCCTCCAGCACCACCAGGCACGGCTGCTTGCGGCCGACCGCGGCCAGCAGCCGCAGCACCGCCTCGGCGAGCACCAGCACCGAGTGCGCCGGGCGCTGCTCCTCGGGACCACCCGCCTCGGCGCTCCACTGCGCCGGGTGCCACTCGGGCACCAGCCTGCCCAGCGCCCGCTGGTACGGGCCCAGTTCCCGCAGGTCGGGGCCGTCCCCGCCGCGCAGCAGCGACATCAGCGCCTCGGCCAGCGGCCGGAACGGCACGATCGGCCCGATGGTGCTGCCGCGACCGCGCAGCACGCGCATGCCGCGGTCGAAGGCGGCGGAGGCGGCGGAGCGCGCCAAGCGGGTCTTCCCGATGCCCGGCTCGCCGACGAGGAACACGGCCCGGCCCCGGTGGCGGGCCGCGTCGGCGAGCAGTCGCTCGAGCACCTGGAGTTCTTCGTCGCGGCCGACCACGACCGGCGCGCGGGTGTGCATGGGGCGACCTTAGTCAAGCCGATCGGGCGCATGCCAAACTGCCCGCACCCCCAGTGCGGGCGGGCAGTTCGGCGGCGGAGCGCGGCGCTACAGCGTGAGGCCGGGCGCGCTCACGGTGGTCATGCTGGACTCGCTCACGGCGACCGCGGCGTACGCGCCGACGGCCAGGGTCAGGCCGGCCAGCGCGCGGGCGCGGGCGCCGGCCTTGGTCCTGCGGGACAGCGCCATCTCGCCGGCGGGGTGGTCGCCGTCCCGGGCTTCGCTCCAGGTGGTGACCTCGTCGCGGTTGGCGTCGTTCATCGGGTGTTCTCCTCGGGGGTGTTGATGTCGTGCGTGGAACCGAGCAGGAGCACGGACGGCACCTGGTCGGGGAAACCGAGGCGGAGCAGGCCGTAGCCGATGCCCGAGAGCCCCGTGAGCAGACCGGCCGACGGCACGCCGTCGGGCGTGCCGCAGCGCGCCCCGTACTGCTCCAGCGCGCCGAGGACGAGCCCGGCCCGCCGGGTCTGCGCGGCCGCGGCCAGACCGTGCCCGCGTTCCGCGAGGACGGTCAGCGCCTCGACCACGCCCAGCTCGCCGTGGCACAGGCTCAGGTCTCGCAACGGTTCGTGCACCGCCAGGGCGTTCAGGCACCGGTCGAGGTGCAGGGTGTGCGCGTCGACCGGCAGGCCGGGGTGCGCGCAGTGCGCGAGCACCGCGCCCGACAGCCCGGAGCACCAGCTGTGGTCGGCTTCGGTCACGTCGAGCAGCCGCTGCCGCAGCCCGTGGTCGGACCGCAGGTTCGCGCGGCCGACCACACCGTAGCGGTCGTCGCCGACGGCGCGCGCGTAGCGCAGCAACGCCCAGCCGACGCCCGCCCGGCCGCGGGCGAAGCCGTCGCCGCCCGCGCCCGCCGTGAGCAGCCGGTCGGCGTAGGCGCGGGCCAGCCGCCCCGCCGAGGCCAGACCGGTCTCCCGGCGCACCGCGAGCATCGCGGCCAGCCCGCCGGCGCAGCCCTCGACCACGTTCGCCGGGTCCTCGCCGACCGCCTCCACCGCGGTCGCGACGTCCACCGCGGTGCGCAGCCAGCCCCGGATGTCGTCGTCGTCCAGCAGGTTCGCCAGCCGCGCCAACGCGTAGCAGACACCGCCGAGGCCGTGGAACGCGCCGCTGCCCACGGCCGCCGCCAGCTCGGTGTCCTCGGCGAACGCGGCCAGCAGGTCCGGGATCGGCGCGAGCGCGTCGCGCGCGTACTCGGTGTACCGGGCGGCGCCGGTGAGCCGGCCGAGCTGCGCCAGGAACAACGCGACGCCGGTGTAGCCGTTGGACAGGCCCGCGCCCATCGCGGACACCGCCCAGTGCCGGTCGTCCACCAGCTCCAGGCCGACCCAGTTGACCCGGCCGGCGGCGGTCGCGGCGTGCGCGAGCACCTCGTCGGCCACCCCGCACGCGGCCACCAGGAGCCGTTGCGGGTCGGGGACGCACGCCTCGACCGGCGCGGCCACCCCGGGACCGGTGCGGTGGTCCACGGGCCGGGGCCGGGTGGCCAGCCCGGCGCTGATCAGCCACTGCTGGTCGTGCCGGTCCACCTCGTCCAGCGCGGCGATTTTGGCCGTGACCGCGTCCAGCGCGGACGCCGGCAGCAGGTCGGGCAGGCGCTGCCCGGTCGAGGTCCACACGTCGCGGCTGCCCGGCCGGGTGGTGAACATCGGCACGTCGCCCGCCCACAGGTCGCGCATCTCGTGCGGCACCAGGGCGCGCAGCACCTCGTCGCCCTCGGCGTCGTCCCACAGCACGTCGAGGACGTCCTGGCGGGCCGCCGCGCCGCCGAGCGCGTCGGGGTGCGTCGACTCGTCCAGCGCCGTCGCGTAGAGCTGGGTCATCCGCGGCACGAACCGCACCGGCAGGTCGGCGAACGCGGCGAGCAGCCCGTCCGGGCCGAGCAGGTCGGCGCGGTGGTCGTACAGCGCGTCGTAGCCCAGCCGGAACCCGGCCAGCAGCGCGCCCCGGTAGTCGGCGGGCTCGGCCTCGCGGCCGTCCACCACGGGCCGGTTGTGGGCCGGCGGCAGCGGGGCGGGCCTGCGCACCAGCCGCATCCGGTCGGTGCCGGGGTGCAGCCAGGCCACGCCGTCGGCCGGGAGCCGGTCGCCGTGGTCGCCGCCCAGGCCGCCGACGTCCAACGCGCCGTGCTCGCCCAGCAGCACGCGCGGCAGCACGGCGGTGCGGTGCACGGACCGGGCCAGCGCCCGGACCGCGGGGTCCGCCGGCAGCCCGACCGTCGGGTGGAACAGCGTCTCCACGTCCACCAGCACCGGCTGGTCGCCCGCCGCGACCAGGTTCTCGTAGTGCATGTCGGTGCCGTCCACCGCGTACAGCAGCGCGAGCAGCGCGCCGAGCCGCTGGTAGAACCGGCCGACCTCGGTCACGTCGGCGCACGGGCGGTGCGCCACGAACTCCAGCCACCCGTACCCGGGCCGGCCGAGCACGCGCGGCAGCCGCAGGTCCAGGCGCGTGTGCCCGTCGAACCAGGCCAGGAGGTCCGCGAACGCCCCGTGCAGCGCCACCGGCCGCGGCTTGTAGACCACCTTGCGGCCGTCGGCGAAGGTCAGCACGGCGACCGAGCGCCCGCGGGCGTGCGGGTCGCCGCGACCGGTCTCGACGCGGGCGACCGGGCCGGGGTCGCGGCCGTCCAGCAGCGCCCGCACGATCTCCGGCCGGTCGTCGGCGAACCGGTCCAGCAGCTCCCGGTGCGCCTCGGCGGCGTGCAGGCAGGTCTGGCCGAGCAGCCGGGCCAGCACCGGGTACCGGGCGAACAGCGCGGGCAGGTCGACGTGCCGGATGAAGTCGGCGAACCGCTCCTGGGGCGTGTCGCCCGCCAGCCGCCCGCCGACCCGCTGGAGGTTCAGCTCCAGCACGAGGGTGCGGGCCGCGATGCGGGCCAGCCGCCGGCCGAGGGCGCGGGTGAAGTCCGCGTCCAGGCGGGGGTCGAGCGCCGCGGTCGCGCGCACCAGGGGTCTCAGGGCGCAGGCGAACGCCTCGTCCCAGCTGCCGCCGGTGAAGTCTGCACGGGCCGCGGTCGTGGTGGCGCGTTCCACGAACGCGGCCCATGAGGGCCGTCCACGGGGGACGACCAGTTCCTGGGGGTTCCCGCGCACGCCGCTGACCCACCAGGCTGCTGGCGGCCGTTCCACGGCGGAGGGAAACATGCCGCACAACGTGTCATGGGGGCGCGTGGCGCACATGGGGGTCGTGCCCCCAGATTTGCGGTCGGCGGGGTACGGGGCCGCACATGTGCGGAGACGGCTCCGCCGCAGGTCACCAGCACACTTCCGGCCGGTTAACGGACCGCTGCGCCGGGGTGTTGCGCCCGGCCGCGGGCGACGGGACCGCCTCACGCCGACCGGGTGCGGCGGGACGCGACGGGGTCGGGGTGGCGCGGTGCGCGCCGGGTCGTCAGACGTCGCAGTTCTCGGCCTGGCCGGCGGCGGCGCGGAACTCGTCCGGCAGCGAGATCACGGACATCTTCTCCACCGCCTCGTTCATCACCGTGACGGCCTCCGTCATGTCCTGCATCACGGCGGAGAAGACGTCGGTGGTCAGCTCCGGCGCGGCGTCCACCGTCGACCTGGCCGAGACGAACTTGTCCCTGGCCCTGGTCAGCGGCTCGCTGATGACCTCGACGGCGGTGTCGGCGGCGGGGCTCGGGGCGGGGGTCAGGCCGTCCAGGTCGTGCAGCACGACGTTCAGCACGTCGACCACCCGGCCGAGCGAGTCGCTGACCGACTTCTTCGCCGCGGCCGGGTCGGTCTGGGTCTCGTCGAGCTTCACCCCGCCCGAGGCGACCATGTAGTTGGCCACCCCGCAGAAGTTGTCCATCCAGCGCACGACCTCGGGCTTCGCCGCCGCGACCGCCGACGTCGGGCCCGGCGTCGGCTCGCCCGCCACGGGCACCGCGCACCCGGTCAGGCCGGCCAACGCCACCGCAGCCACCCACCACCGCTTCACAGGGGATTTGTACCCTGCCGTCACTCGATGGAGGGGCGGAACATGACAACCGGGGGAATCCTCGGCCACGATGTTGCTCTCATGACCGTCTCACTCGAGGTGTCCGGCGGGATCGCGGTCATCCGGATCGACGGGCCGACGGACACCGTGCTCGCCGACGTGCGGGCCGTGCTGCCCTCGGTGGTCGACGCCCGCGCCGTCGTGCTCCTGGTCGAGCCCGGACTCGGCGCCGTCGACATCAAACGGCTGGTCCGGACGTCGGCGGCCCGGCGCGGAGCCCCCGCCGCCCCGCTGCGCGGCGTGCGGGACGAGGTCGCCAACCTGCCCGTGCCGGTGGTCGCGGCGATCGGCGGCTGCGCGTCCGGCGAGGTCGTGGAACTCGCGATGGCGTGCGACCGGCGGGTGCTGGCCTCCGACGGCGCCCTCGGCCGGGTGACAGGCTCCCGGGTGATCGGCGGTCACGTGCTGATGGCCCGCCGGGTCACCGCCGACGAGGCGCTGCGCACCGGGCTGGTGGACCGGGTGGTGCCGCCGTCGTCGGTGCTGCCGGCCGCCGTCGAACTCGCAAACGAATGCAAATCCACGCAAGCCGAGCGTAAATCCTGCCGTATAGTTGCTCCATGACGCAACGGCGGTTGGCGGAAGTGGCCGCGAAGGTCGGCGTGAGCGAGGCGACGGTCAGCCGGGTGCTGAACGGCAAGCCCGGCGTGTCCGAGGCGACGCGGTCGGCCGTCCTCACGGCCCTGGACGTGCTCGGGTACGAACGGCCGACCCAGCTGCGCGGCGAACGCGCCCGGCTGGTCGGTCTGGTGCTGCCGGAGCTGCAGAACCCGATCTTCCCGGCGTTCGCCGACGTGGTCGGCAACGCCCTCGCGCAACGCGGTTTCACCCCGGTGCTGTGCACCCGCACGGCCGGCGGCGTGACCGAGGCCGACTACCTGGAGCTGCTGTTCGAGCAGCACGTCTCCGGCGTGGTGTTCGCCGGCGGGCAGTACGCCCAGGCGGACGCCTCGCACGAGCACTACCGCCAGATGACCCGGCGCAAGCTGCCCGCCGTGCTGGTCAACGCCGCCATCGAGGACCTCGGCTTCCCGCGGGTGTCGTGCGACGACGCGGTGGCGGTGGAGCAGGCGTTCGGGCACCTGGTGGCGCTGGGCCACGTGCGGATCGGCGCGGTGCTCGGCCCGTCGGACCACGTGCCGTCGCGGCGCAAGCTCACCGCGCTCACGTCGTGCGCGGCGGCCGCCGGGGTGGAGCTGTTCGAGGAGCACGCCATGTTCTCCCTGGAGGGCGGGCAGGCCGCGGCGACCCGCCTGCTGCACCGCGGCGTGACCGCGATCGTGTGCGCGTCGGACCCGTTGGCGCTGGGCGCGGTGCGCGCCGTGCGGCGGCACGGGCTCAAGGTGCCGCACGACGTCTCCGTGGTCGGTTACGACGACTCGCCCCTCATGACCTGCACCGAACCTCCGCTGACCACGGTCCGCCAGCCGATCGAGGCGATGGGCCGCGCGGCCGTCGAACTCCTGGCGAACCAGATCTCCGGCACCCCCGTCCCCGACGAGGAGCTGCTCTTCGAGCCGGAGCTGGTGGTCCGCTCGTCCACCGCGCCCGCCCCGCGCTGACCGTCCGCCACCCCTTCCGCTGCCGTCCACCCGCCGGGTGGGCGGCAGTTTTCGTCTGCCCGTCTTCGAACGACCTCCTCGGCCCAGCTTACGACTTGATGTCGTGAAGTTGCGAGGTTTAGTAGACATCTTGCGCATCGGTGGTGGGGCGACTTACCGTGTGCGCCACACCACAGCCGAGAAGGGTCCGGTCCCATGAACTCATCCAGCCTCCGCAGAGCGGCGGGGTTGCTGCTGGCAGGCAGCCTGAGCCTGACCGCCGTCGCGTGCTCGCAAGCCGACGACAACGCCGCCGCCGGTGGCGGCAAGGTCACGCTGTCGGTCAACGGGCAGCCGCCGCAGACGCAGGCGTTCGAGCGCAAGATCTTCGACGAGGACGTGGCCGAGTTCGAGGCCGCCAACCCCGACATCGACATCGAGCCGCACGAGGGGTTCATGGACCCCAAGACGTTCTCCGCCAAGCTCGCCGGCGGCCAGCTCGAGGACGTCTTCTACGCGTACTTCACCGACCCGGCGAACCTCATCGCCCGCAGGCAGGCCGCGGACATCACCGAGTACGTCAAGGACCTGCCGAACTACGACGCCATCCGGCCCGAGCTGCGCGACGTCTTCGCCAAGGACGGCAAGGTCTACGGCGTCCCCACGGCCAACTACTCGATGGGCCTGATCTACAACCGCGCGCTGTTCACCGAGGCCGGCCTGAACCCCGACCAGCCGCCGAAGACCTGGGACGAGGTCCGCGAGGCCGCCAAGAAGATCACCGCGCTGGGGAACGGCAAGGTCGGCTTCGCCGAGTACAGCAAGAACAACCAGGGCGGCTGGCACTTCACCGCGTGGATGTACTCCGTCGGCGGGCGGATCGCGCGCCAGGAGGGCGACAAGTGGGTCGCCGACTTCAACAACGACAAGGGCCGTGAGGTGCTCCGGCGCCTCAAGGACATGCGCTGGACGGACAACACCATGGGCGAGAAGCAGTTGCTCGTCATCGAGGACGTCCAGCAGATGATGGGCGCGGGCCAGCTCGGCATGTACCTGGCCGCCCCGGACAACGTGCCGACCCTGGTCAACCAGTTCAAGGGCGACTACGCGAACTACGGCCTGACCGGCATCCCGGACGGCGAGGGGACGCTCATCGGCGGCGAGGGCTACATGATCAACCCGAAGGCGTCGCCGGAGAAGATCAAGGCCGGGCTGAAGTGGATCGGGTGGAAGTACCTCAACCCGGACCGGTTCGAGAAGAACCTCCAGCGGTACAAGGACCAGGGCCAGCCGATCGGCCTGCCCGTGCCGCCCGTCGCGGACATCTGGACCGGTGACATCGCAGCCAGGCAGACGCAGCTCAAGGAGAACCTGGCCACGGTGCCGGTGGCGAACTTCCGGTCCTACGTGGACGCCAGGCCCAAGGGCCTGATCGAGCCGCCCAACGCGCAGCAGGTCTACGCGATCCTCGACAACGTGATGCAGGCCGTGCTCACCAACCGCGACGCGGACCCCGGTCAGCTGCTGGCCGACGCGGAAGCCAAGGTGAACCCCGTCCTGGCCCAGGTCAAGTGATGCGCCGCCGCGTCGCGGAGAACCTGGCCGCGTACGGGTTCCTGTCCGCCGCGCTGGTCTGCTTCGCGGTGTTCTCCTGGTACCCCATCGCGCGCGGGGCCGTGCTGGGCTTCCAGCAGGTCGACTTCGTCACCGACCCCGCGTGGGTCGGCTGGGAGAACTTCGAACGCCTCTTCGCCGACCCCCTGTTCGCCACGGCGTGGCGCAACACCCTGCTGTTCACCGCGCTGGCCCTGGTGTTCGGCTTCGTGGTGCCGTTCGTGCTCGCGGTCGTGCTCAACGAGCTGCGCCACTTCAAGGCGTACTTCCGGCTCGTCGTGTACCTGCCCGTGATGCTGCCGCCGGTGGTGGCCGCGCTGATCTGGAAGTGGATGTACGACCCGGGGCCGGGCCTGCTCAACACCGCGTTGCGCGGGCTCGGGCTCCCGGGCGCGGCGTGGCTGGACAGCGCCGACACCTCGATGCTGTCGCTGGTGATCGTGTCGACGTGGGCCAACCTGGGCACCGCGACGCTGATCTACCTCGCCGCGTTGCAGGGCATCCCGGGCGACCTGTACGAGGCGGCCGAGCTGGACGGCGCGAACGTGCTGCGCAGGCTGTGGCACGTCACCGTCCCGCAGACCCGGTTCGTGCTGCTGGTGCTGCTGCTGTTGCAGGTCGTGGCGACCATGCAGGTGTTCACCGAGCCGTACGTGATGACCGGCGGCGGTCCGGAGGACTCCACCGTCACCGTGCTGCTCCTGCTGTACCGGTACGCCTTCTACTACAACGACTTCGGCACCGCGAGTGCCCTGAGCCTGTTGCTGCTGCTGGTGCTCGGCGCGTTCAGCGCCCTGTACCTGCGGGTGACGCGGAAGGCGGACGCGTGAGGACGCTGATCGCGCCGGGGCGCTCGCGCGTCGGCTACACCATCGCGCTCGTGGTCACCACCGTCGTGCTCACCGCGGTCTTCGTCGTGCCGCTGGTGTGGGTGGTGGTCTCGGCCATGAAACCGGCCGCGGAGCTGGCCCGCGTGCCGCCGACGGTGCTGCCGGAGACGTGGACGCCCGGCACGTACGCCGAGGCGTGGGACCTGATGGACCTCGGCCGGTACTTCCTCAACACGATCGTCGTCGCGGTCGGCACGTGGGCGGTGCAGCTCGCCGTGGACGTGCCCGCGGCGTACGCGCTGTCGCGGCTCAGGCCGGTGCTGGGCAAGGGGATCCTCGGCATGATGCTGGTGACCCTGATGATGCCCGCCGCGGTGCTGCTGGTGCCGACCTACCTGACCATCTCCGACCTCGGGTTGCTCAACAACCCGGTGTCGCTGTGGCTGCTCGGCGCGGCGAACGCGTTCACCGTGTTCCTGCTCAAGCGGTTCTTCGACCAGCTGCCGGTCGAGGTGCTGGAGGCGGCGCGGATCGACGGCGCCGGTCAGCTCACGATGCTGTGGCGGATCGTGCTGCCGCTGTCCCGGCCGATCCTCGCGGTCGTGTCCATCTTCGCGGTCGTGGCCGCCTGGAAGGACTTCATCTGGCCGCTGCTGGTGTTCTCCGACCCGGCGCGGCAGACGCTGAGCGTCGCGTTGCAGCGCTTCGCGCCCGACACACCGGTCAACCTGCTGCTGGCCGGCCTCGTGCTGTCCAGCGTGCCCGTGATCGGCCTGTTCCTGGTGTTCCAGCGGCACGTCCTGGCGGGGCTCACCGCCGGCAGCGTGAAGGGCTGACGCCATTACCGAGGGAGGATCCACATGAACTGGTGGCGCGGTGCGGCCATCTACCAGGTGTACCCGCGCAGCTTCGCCGACGGCAACGGCGACGGGATCGGCGACCTGGCGGGACTGCGCCAGAAGTTGCCCTACCTCGCCGAGTTGGGTGTGGACGCGATCTGGCTCAGCCCCTGGTACCCGTCGCCGCTGGCGGACGGCGGCTACGACGTCGCGGACTACCGCGACATCGAGCCGGTGTTCGGCACGCTCGTGGAGGCGGAGAAGCTGATCGGCGAGGCGCACGCGGTCGGCCTGCGGGTGATCATCGACATCGTGCCCAACCACTGCTCGGACCGGCACCCCTGGTTCCAGGAGGCGTTGCGGGGCGTGGGGCGGGACCGGTTCTGGTTCCACGAGGGCGACGAGCCGCCGAACGACTGGCGGTCCCGGTTCGGCGGGCCGGCGTGGAGCCAGGCCCCGGACGGCTCGTGGTACCTGCACCTCTACAGCCCCGAGCAGCCGGACCTGAACTGGACCAACCCCGAGGTGCGCGCGGAGTTCGAGTCGATCCTGCGGTTCTGGCTGGACCGGGGCGTGGACGGCTTCCGCATCGACGTGGCCGACGGCCTGGTCAAGGACTTCTCCAAGCCCGACGCCGAGCTGCCCTACTCCGACCAGGACGGCGTGCACGAGATCTACCGGTCCTGGCGGCGGGTGCTCGACGAGTACCCGGACGAGCGGGTGTTCGTCGGGGAGATGTGGCTGCCCGACCCGGAGCGGTTCGCCCGCTACCTGCGCCCGGACGAGCTGCACTCGGCGTTCAACTTCGACTTCCTGTGCTGCCCGTGGGAGCCCGGCGAGCTGCGGCGGGTCATCGACGCCACGCTGGCCGCGCACGCGCCGGTCGGCGCGCCGCCCACGTGGGTGCTGTCCAACCACGACGTGACGCGGCACGTGTCGCGGATGGGTCGGGAGGACACGTCGTTCGACTTCGGCCGGCGGCAGCACCTGACCCCGACGGACCTGGAGCTGGGCACGAAGCGGGCGCGTGCGGCGATCATGCTGACCACGTCGCTGCCCGGCTGCGTGTACGTCTACCAGGGGGAGGAGCTGGGGCTGGAGGAGGTGGACGACCTGCCCGACGAGCTGCGGGAGGACCCGGTGTGGGTGCGGTCCGGGCACACCGACCGCGGCCGGGACGGGTGCCGGGTGCCGATCCCGTGGGGCGACGACGGGCCGTCGTGGCTGCCGCGGCCGGCGCACTGGCGGTCGTTGTCGGTGGCCGCGCAGTCCGGCGACCCCGACTCGATGCTGGCGCACTACCGCGCCGTGCTGGCGTTGCGGCGGGCGGAGCCGTCGTTGGGCGACGGTCCGATGGAGTGGCTGGACCTGGGGCCCGACGTGGTGGCGTTCCGCCGCGGCGACGACTTCGCGTGCGTGCTCAACCTGTCCGCGGCGCCGGTCGCCCTGCCCCCGCACGACGCCGTGCTGCTGACCAGCGGGCCGCTCGTGGACGGCGCCGTGCCGACGGACACCGCCGCCTGGATCAGGCCGGCCCGGTAGCGGGCCGGTTCGCCCGGGCCGCCAGGTTGCACTCCAGCAGGCCGAGCACCCTCAGGGTCTCGGCCTGCTGGTCGTCGTCCAGGTCCCCGAGCGTGGCCTCTTCGAGCTGTTCCCACATGCGCTCCACCTCGCGGCGCAGCGCGTGACCCGCGGCGGTCGGTTCGACCAGCACCGCGCGGCCGTCGGTCGGGTCGGGGGCGCGGCGCACGAAGCCCGCGCGTTCCAGGCGCTGCACCGTGCGGGTCATGGTGGGGGAGTCGGAGCCGAGCACGCCGCACAGGTCGGCCTGCCGCTGCGCGCCGTGGTCCCACAGGTGCATCATCACCATCTCCTGGCCGGGATGCAGACCTGCCTGCCTGAGCAGCTGACCGGCGAGGAGGCGGTGCAGGCGGGCGACGCGGAAGATCGCGTGGCTGACCGGTCCGCGGCCGACAACCCCCGAGGCCGCCGGTGACGTGCTGTTTTCGCGTGTCCCGGCCATGTCTCGATTCTAGTGCGCCGGCGGGGTGAGGGTGGTCACAACGACTATGGGGAATCATCCGAGTTCGGATTGCTGTTCGGACAGCTAAACAGGGCACTCTGGAGGAAGCCATGAGCAGCGCGTTCGAGCCGTTGGACCTCGCCGGCACCAAGTTGGCCAACCGGATCGTGATGGCGCCGATGACCCGCAGCCGGGCGTACGGGACCGTGCCGACGCCGGTGATGGCGGAGTACTACGCGCAGCGGGCGAGCGCCGGGTTGATCATCACCGAGGGCATCCAGCCGTCCGTGGTCGGTCAGGGGTACCCGGACACCCCCGGGCTGCACAGCGCCGAGCAGGTCGAGGGCTGGCGCGGCGTCACGGAGGCGGTGCACGCGGCGGGCGGGCGGATCTTCGCGCAGCTCATGCACGGCGGCCGGATCGGCCACCCGGACGTGCTGCCGGGCGACCTGCACCCCGTGGGAGTGTCCGCGGTGCGCGCGGCCGGGCAGCTGTTCACCGGCAAGGGGATGAAGGACTACGTCACGCCGCGCGTGCTCACGGACGACGAGGTCGTGGCCACCATCGCCGACTACGCCACCGCCGCCCGCAACGCGGTCGAGGCCGGGTTCGACGGGGTCGAGCTGCACGGTGCCAACGGCTACCTGCCGCACCAGTTCCTGGCCGACAACACCAACCTGCGCGACGACCGGTGGGGCGGCTCGATCGAGAACCGCATCCGGTTCGTGGTCGAGGCGCTCCGCGCGATGTCGGACGCGATCGGCGCGCACCGCGTCGGCCTGCGGATCTCCCCGGCCGGTCGGTACAACGACATCGCCGAGGAGACGCACGACGAGCTGTACCCGGCGCTGGTCGACGCCATCGACCCGATCGGGTTGGCGTACCTGCACATCGGCGAGCAGGGAGAGCGGGCGCTGACCGCGGAGCTGCGCAAGCGCTTCTCCGGCGTGCTGATCCTGAACCCGTTGACGCCGGAGGGCTCGACCGGTCCGGAGCACCTGGCGCTGGTGGACGACGGCACCGCGGACGCGGTGAGCTTCGGCGCGCTGTTCCTGGCCAACCCGGACCTGCCCGCCCGCCTGGCGAACGGCGGCCCGTTCAACACGCCCGACCCGTCGTCGTTCTACGGCGGTGACGAGAAGGGCTACATCGACTACCCGGCCCTGACCTGAGCGTTGAACTCGGGGCACCGGAGCGTTCGACACACGCGACCCGAACGTACGACTCTCGCGCGAGTCCTACGTTCGGGTCGCGTGTGTCCTACGTCCAGGACACCCGAGTTGAACGTTCGGAACACGGCGACCGGCGATGGCCCGTGACGTGAACGTTGAACTCGGGTGTTCCGAACGTAGGACACACGCGTTCTGAACGTAGGACTCGCGCGTTGTGGAGGGAGGCACGCGGGAACGGGCGGTGGGGTGGGGGGATTCGGGCACGGATCCGGGGCGGTGTGCGCGTTCGGTCAGGGGAAGCGGGCGGAATCCGGGCATCGCCGACCGGGCTGTGGCGCTGGCCACACGAATTCGCCGGTGTTAAACCTGTTGCGCGGCCCGAACGGGCAGCGGCGGTCCGAGCGGGCACGGGAGGCGGCATGCGGGCGGACGAGCGCAAGCGTCGCATCCTGGCCCGCGCCCGCGCGGACGGCCGGGTCGACGTGGCCGAGATCGCGGCCGAGCTGGAGGTCGCGCCCGAGACCGTGCGCCGCGACCTGCGCGTGCTGGACGAGCACGGCCTGGTCCGCCGCACGCACGGCGGCGCGTTCCCGGTGGAGAGCGCCGGGTACGAGACCGGGCTGAAGTTCCGCTCCGCGTCCAGGGTGCCGGAGAAGCGGCGGATCGCCCGAGCCGCCGCCGACCGGCTCGGCGACGCCGAGACCGTGTTCGTCGACGAGGGCTACACGCCCCAGCTCGTGGCCGAGGCGCTGCCCACCGGCCGGCCGTTGACGGTGATCACCGCCTCGCTGCCGACCGCCGCCGCGCTGTCGGAGGTCCCGTCCACGACCGTGCTGCTCCTCGGCGGCCGGGTGCGGGGCCGCACGCTCGCCACGGTGGACCACTGGGCCACCCGCATGCTCGCCGAGATGGTGATCGACCTGGCCTACATCGGGGCGAACGGCATCTCCCGCGAGCACGGCCTCACCACGCCCGACCCGGCGGTCGGCGCGGTGAAGGCGCAGGCCATGGCCTCCTCACGCCGCCGCGTCTTCGTCGGCGTGCACACGAAGTTCGGCGTGGCGAGCTTCCACCGGTTCGGCGGCGTCGCCGACCTGGAGGCGGTCGTCACGGACTCCGTGCTGCCCGCGGGCGAGGCCCACCGCTACGCCCTGCTCGGACCGAAGGTCATCCGGGCCTGACCGCACCACCCACCGGAGACCCCCGACGCACCGGGGGTCCGGTTCCGCTCGCCCGAAGGAAGGCAGACGATGAAGTCATTCCGGTATGGCGGCCTGTTGGCCGCGGTGCTCCTGGCGACGACCGCGTGCGCCGGCGCGGGCGGCGGGGGCGGCGGCGGTGAGAACTCGATCAACGTCCTGATGGTGAACAACCCGCAGATGCAGGACCTGCGGGAGCTGACCGCCGAGCACTTCACCAAGGACACCGGCATCACGGTCAACTTCACCGTGCTGCCCGAGAACGACGTCCGCGACAAGATCAGCCAGGACTTCTCCAGCCAGGCGGGCCAGTACGACGTGGCCACGATCAGCAACTACGAGACCCCGATCTACGCCGCGAACGGCTGGCTCACACCGCTGGACGACCACGTCGCCGCGGACCCGGGCTTCGACCAGGACGACATCCTCGACCCGATCCGGCAGTCCCTGACCGCCGCCGACGGCAAGGTGTACGCCCAGCCGTTCTACGGCGAGTCGTCGTTCCTCATGTACCGCAAGGACGTGCTGGACGCGAAGGGCCTCACCATGCCCGAGCGGCCGACGTGGCAGCAGGTCGCCGACATCGCCGCCCGGGTCGACGGCGCGCAGCCCGGCATGAAGGGCATCTGCCTGCGCGGCCAACCCGGCTGGGGCCAGCTCATCGCCCCGCTGACGACCGTGGTCAACACCTTCGGCGGCACGTGGTTCACCGCCGACTGGCAGGCCCGGCTCAACGCGCCGGAGTTCAAGGAGGCCACCAAGTTCTACGTGGACCTGGTCCGCGCGCACGGCGAGGCGGGCGCGCCGCAGGCCGGGTTCGCCGAGTGCCTCAACAACATGACCCAGGGCAAGGTCGCCCTGTGGTACGACGCCACGGTCGCCGCGGGCCTGCTGGAGGCCGACGACTCGCCGGTGAAGGGCAAGCTGGGCTTCGCCCAGGCCCCCGTCGTGAAGACCGAGAGCTCCGCGTGGCTCTACACCTGGGCGTTCGGCATCCAGAAGGCCAGCACGAAGGCCCACAACGCCTGGAAGTTCGTGTCCTGGGCGTCCGGCAAGGGGTACGAGGAGCTGGTCGGCAAGACCCTCGGCTGGTCCAGGCTCCCCGACGGCAAGCGGAAGTCCACCTACCAGCGGCCCGAGTACCTGGCGGCCGGCGGCACGTTCGCCAAGCAGGCGGAGGCCGCCATCGCGAGCGCCAGGCCCACCGACCCCGGCGTGCAGGAACGGCCCGCGAGCGGGATCCAGTTCGTCGGCATCCCCGAGTTCACCGACCTCGGCACGCAGGTGTCGCAGCAGATCAGCGCCGCCATCGCCGGCTCCACCACGGTGGACGCCGCGCTCGACGCGAGCCAGGCGCTGGCCGAGGTCGTCGCCGCGAAGCACCGGGGGAAGTGATGGCGAACCCGACCCCGATCGGCAGGCTCCGGTGACCGCCGTGCGGGAGGCGGCGCACGCCGCGCCGACGCCGCCCCCGGCCCGGCCGCCGGCGACCCTGGCGGCGGCCGCCCGCTGGGCACGGCGCGCCCCGCTCCTGCCCGCCCTCGTCTTCACGATCGTGGTGACCCAGCTGCCCTTCGTCGCCACCCTGGTGATCTCGCTGATGCGGTGGAACTCGCTCGACCCCGCCAACCGGGGGTTCGCGGGCGTCGACAACTACACCGCCGTGTTCACCGACCCCGACCTGCGTGCGGCGATCGGCACGACGGTGGTGCTCACCGCCACCGTGGTGCTGGTCAGCCTGGCCCTCGGACTGGTGCTCGCGCTGCTGCTGGACCGCCGCTTCGCCGGGCGCGGCCTCGTGCGCACGATGCTCATCGCGCCGTTCCTGGTCGTGCCGGTCGCGGCCGCGCTGCTGTGGAAGCACGCGCTCTACAACCCGGAGTACGGCCTGCTCAACGGCGTGCTGACGTGGCTGTTCGGCGAGGACGCGCCGCAGCCGGAGTGGATCGGCGGCATGCCGCTGGTCGCGGTCGAGGCGGCGCTGGTGTGGCAGTGGACGCCGTTCATGATGCTGATCCTGCTGGCCGGTCTCCAGAGCCGCCCGCAGGACGCGGTCGAGGCCGCGCGCATCGACGGGGCGACGCCGTGGCAGGTGTTCCGCCACCTCACCCTGCCGCACCTGCGGCCGTACCTGGAGCTGGGCGCGCTGCTCGGCTCGATCTACATCGTGCAGAACTTCGACGCCGTCTTCACCATCACCTCCGGCGGCCTGGGCACGGCCAACCTGCCGTACACCATCTACCAGACCTTCTACCAGGCGCACGACTACGGCCAGGCGTCCGCCGCGGGCGTGGTCGTGGTGGTCGGCTCCATCGTCATCGCCACGTTCGCGTTGCGCGTGGTGTCGTCGCTGCTGCGCGAGGAGGTGCGGGCATGAGCCGGCTCCTGGGCCTGGCCGCGTGGGCGGCGGGCCTGCTGTTCTTCGCGCCGGTGGCGTGGATGGCGCTCACCTCGCTGCACCGCGAGACCGACGCGGCGACCAACCCGCCGTCGCTCGCCGCGCCGATCACGTTCGACGGCTACGCCGAGTTCTTCGACTCCGACCCGTGGCCGTCGCTGATCAACTCGTTGAGCGCGTCGGTCGGCTCGACGGCGCTCGTGCTGCTGCTGGCGATCCCGGCGGCCTACGCGCTGTCGATCAAGAAGGTCGAGAAGTGGTCGGACGTGCTGTTCTTCTTCCTGTCCACCAAGATGCTGCCCGTCGTGGCCGGGCTGCTGCCGGTCTACCTGGTCGCCCAGCACACCGGCATGCTCGACAACATCTCGTTCCTGGTCGTGCTCTACACGTCGATGAACCTGCCGATCGCGGTGTGGCTGATGCGCTCGTTCCTCGCCGAGGTGCCGGGCGAGATCCTGGAGGCCGCCGCGCTCGACGGCGCGGGCCTGGTCACCACGCTGCGCCGGGTCGTCGCGCCGGTCGCCATGCCGGGCATCGCCGCGACGTCGTTGATCTGCTTCATCTTCAGCTGGAACGAGCTGCTGTTCGCCCGCGTGCTGACCGGCGTGGTCGCGGGCACCGCGCCGGTCTACCTCACGGGGTTCGTCACCAGCCAGGGGTTGTTCCTGGCCAAGCTGTGCGCCGCCGCCGTGGTCGTGTCGCTGCCGGTGCTCGTCGCCGGGTTCGCCGCCCAGGACAAGCTGGTCCAGGGCCTGTCGCTGGGAGCCGTGAAGTGAGAGCAGCCGTCATCACCGGGGTCGGCGCGGTCGAGGTCGCCGAGGTGCCGGACCCGACGCCCGGCCCGCGCCAGGTCGTCGTGGACGTCGCGGCGTGCGGGCTGTGCGGCACGGACCTGCACATCCTGCAGGGCGAGTTCGCGCCCGCGCTGCCGGTCGTGCCCGGCCACGAGTTCGCGGGCGTGGTCGTGGAGGTCGGTTCGGCGGTGACGGAGGTGGCCGTCGGCGACCGGGTCGCGGTGGACCCCTCGCTGTACTGCCACGAGTGCCGGATGTGCCGGTCCGGGCGGGGCAACCTGTGCGAGCGGTGGGCCGCGATCGGCGTCACCACCGGCGGCGGCGCGGCCGAGTACGCGGTCGCGCCGGTGGCGAACTGCGTGCGGCTGCCCGACCACGTGCGCACCGAGGACGCGGCGCTGATCGAGCCCCTGTCGTGCGCGGTGCGCGGTTACGACGTGCTGCGCTCGCGGCTGGCCGACCGGGTGCTGATCTACGGCTCCGGCACGATGGGGCTGATGATGCTGCAGCTCGGCAAGCTGACCGGCGCGTCGTCCATCGAGGTGGTCGACCTGAACCCGGAGCGGCTGGCCACGGCCGAGCGGCTGGGCGTCACGGCCACCGCGGCGTCGCCCGACGAGCTGGACCGGCCCGAAGGGTGGGACGTCGTCATCGACGCCACCGGCAACGAGAAGGCGATCCAGGACGGGCTGGGACGCGTCGCCAAGGGCGGGACGTTCCTGCAGTTCGGCGTCGCCGACTACGCGGCGCGCGTGACCATCGACCCGTACCGCATCTACAACCAGGAGATCACCATCACCGGGTCGATGGCGGTGCTGCACTCGTTCGAACGGGCGGCCGACCTGTTCGCGGCGGGCGTGCTGGACCCGGAGGTGTTCATCAGCGACCGGCTGCCGCTGACCGACTACGCGGCCGCGTTGGCGCGGTTCCGGCAGGGGCAGGGGCGCAAGATCCAGGTGCTGCCGTAGGACACGGACACGGACACGGCTCGGCCCCGGTCACCGCGCTGGTGACCGGGGCCGAGCCGCGGGCACCTAGTTGTTCGCCGCGCGCTTGCGCAGCACGATCAGCACGGCCGCGCCGCCGCCGAGCAGCACCAGGCCGATCACCAGCGGGATCGCGATGCTCGCGCCCGTGCTGGCCAGCGCCTCGGTGTCACCGGCGGGCACGACGGCGGCCTCGGTGGTCGTGGTGACCGCCGAGGCGGACTCCGTCGTCGTCTCGACCGTCGTGGTGGTCGCCTCCACGGTCGTGGTCGTCGCCTCGACGGTGGTCGTCGTCGTGGTCGTGGTGGTGGTCGTCGTGGTCGGCGGGATGTTCTTCACGCACGCCGGCACCTCGTAGGTGCCGCGGACGGACCAGTTCTTGTCGTTCTGCTCGTCGATCGGGTCGTTCCACGCGACGACCTCGTAGGAGTACGTCAGGGCGACCGTGCTGTCCCGGACGTAGCTCTCCTTGAAGTTCTGGCCGAAGGTGGTGTTCTCGATCTCCTCGCCGTTGAGCGTGATCTTGACCGTGTTCTTCTTGGTCTCGTGCGCGTCGTAGTACTTCAGCTCGACGGACAGCTTGCTCTTCTCGCCCTCGCAGCCGGCGGAGAAGATCGGCGTGTGCGCGGAGGCGGGGACGGCGGCGAAGACGGTCGCGGCGACGGCGGCGGTGACTGCGCCGACCAGGGCGCCGACTCTGGCGAACTGCATGTGAGGGCTCCTGAGGGAAGGGCTGAGGAGAACGCGCGCCACCCTATCGGGGGGTTTGTAACAACACGATCCGGGGTTCGGTAACTACTTTCCGTTGTTCCGTGACCTCGCGCGGAGCCGGTGACGCGAGCTGTGGTCCTCTCCGGATGTGTGGTGTCCACTTCGACCGAGGTCGAAGTGGACACCGGGGCGACGCCGGGTGGCGCGGCGGTCCCGGACCACCGCGCCACCCGTCGCCGTCAGCCCCTCGCGTACACGCCGGCCGCGGGCACCGGAGCGCTGTAACCGCCCGCGAACAGCTGGTTCACCCGGTTCGCCTCCTGGGCGTTGGGGTAGGGGTTGCGGCAGGACGTGCCCGCGCTGCCGCCCGACATCAGGTACGAGCAGATGCCGTTGTACGTGTCCGGCAGGCCGAGGCCGTGGCCGATCTCGTGGGTCACGATCCGCAGCGCCGAGTTGCCCGCCGCCACGTCCCGCGAGTCGATGTAGATGGTGGCGCACCCGAGCCCGCAGGGGTAGGCCCGGGAACCGCCGCCGGTGGTCGCGTAGATCCGGATCGTGGCGCTGCCGCCGCGCACCATCCGCACGTTCGGCGCGCTGGAGTTCCAGATCTGCGCGGCCTGGTCGGCCTCCGCCGAGTAGCCGGACGCGCTGTAGTAGACGGTCCTGGCCAGGGCCGACGGCGGCGCGGTCGCCGCCGACGCCGACGCCGGGCCGACCAGGGCGGTGCCCACCAGCGCGATGGTCGTGAACAGCGCCCCGGACAGCAGGCGCAGCACTCTCTTCGTCACACGATCTCCTTCGGTGCAGGGTGAGGAGGTGTTCGTGTGTCACGACATTAAGTGATCAGTTCAAAATGAGCTGGCGTGTCGCCTTTACCTGTGGCGTCGGGCGTTCCAAGATCGCGGCGTGCGTGAGGAGGTCTTGACCGACG